>SIRY01000001.1 GCA_004366215.1 Actinomycetota bacterium
GGCGGGTGCGGACGCTCAGCCATCTCAGCTCACGCCAGCGCGCTCGGAGGGATTCGAACCCCCAACCTTCTGATCCGTAGTCAGATGCTCTATCCGTTGAGCTACGAGCGCTGGTGACTGCCCTCACTATAGTGGCGGCGGCTGAGCGGAGGGTCATCGTGATCGACGCGGTTGAGGTCGTGACGACCGTCGCAGAGGAGCAAGACGCCGAGCGCATCGTCGCAGCGCTCATAGCCTCTGGCCTCTGTGGATGTGTGAAGAGGTCATCGGGCGTGGAGTCCACGTACTTCTGGCAAGAATCCTGGCACACAGCATCGGAGATCGAGATCCGGGCCCTCTCGTTGCCCGAGCACGTCTTGGCGCTCGCGAAGGTAATCGTGGGGGCGCACGCGTATGAGACACCCGAGATCATCGTGCGCGCAGTGTCGCTTCCCTACGACCCCTACGCCGAGTGGCTCGTCGGCGTCGTCACGAAGCGAGGAGCACAGCTTGCACGGCGGCAAGCGTCTCGAGGGGCTCGCGAGGCGTGACGAGCGGTGGCGGTATCACTCAGGAGGATCGGCAGTGGCTGCGACGAGCGCTCACGCTTGCTGAGCAGGCAGCGAGGCGTGGCGAGGTGCCAGTTGCAGCTGTGATCGTGCGAGACGGCGAGTGCGTAGCCGCACGCCACAACGAGACCGTCCAACAGCGGTCATCGCTAGCCCACGCCGAGCTGCTAGCCATCGCTGACGCGCAGCGGGCGCTCGGGGAGCCCTACCTGAGGGATCTCGACGTCTACGTGACTCTCGAGCCGTGCGTCATGTGCGCTGGTGCACTGCTACTCAGTCGCGTGCGTTCGGTGACGTTCGCTGCGTGGGATCCGAAGGCGGGGGCGTGCGGATCCCTCTTTGGCATTGGAAGCGATCCTCGGTTGAACCATGAGTTTCTCGTTCGCGGAGGTGTCGAGCCAGAGCCCTCAGCGCGACTGCTTCGAGAGTTCTTCGAAGGGCGGCGGAGAGCCGCGAGGTCGTAGACTCTGGAAAGGCTGCTGTGAGGCGGCTGGAGGGATGCGAGAGTGGCCGAATCGGGCGGTCTCGAAAACCGTTGTACCCGCAAGGGTACCGTGGGTTCGAATCCCACTCCCTCCGCTCTCGAGTTGGCATCGGTAGCACGGATCCCAGAGCCTGCTTCCTCCGTCATGCGGTGCTCGCGTTGCGCACCGCGATGCCGGTGACGAGGCTCAATGCCATCCAGAGCGCTGCGTAGAGGAAGCCAACTAGGGGACTCACAAACGTGTAGAGCACACCAACGACGACCGTCGCGAGGAGGTCGCCGCCGGCTTGGATGCCCCCGAGCACGCCAAAGGCGCTCCCACGTACGCTCTCAGGGACAGCGTTCGCGACGACGACGGATTGTGAGGGCTCCCCCACCCCGATGGCCACGCCTGCGAGGATGAATGCGAGAGCCATCGTGGTCACCGAACGAGGACCGATGGCGAACAGCACGTAGCTACCGATGTAGATCAGGGCGGCAGCCGCGAACACGCGGCGCGACCCCAGCCGGTCGATGATTCGTCCACCGAGGAGCGCACTGAGAGCCGCCGCCGCGTTGTGCACGGCGTATAACCCGATAGCAACGGCGGTGGCTGCCGTCGCAGAGTGTAGGGGGGCCGCGAGCACCTGGGAGGCTCGCAGAATGAGCAGTGTCGTGGCGATGTTGCCACACTCAAAGGCGGCGATCGGAAGGAGCGCGAGGCCCAGACCGCGTCCGCGAAGAGATCCGACGTGCTGCTGCAGCTCGCGACCGCTGGTTCGGTGCGTCAACGCCGCCCGAGCTGCGACCGAGATGGCGAGGGCTGCAAAGAGACCCGGCACGACGGCTACCAGCATTGTGACTCGAATGCCAGCCACGGCGACGAGGACCGAGGCAAGCAGTGGTCCAAGGACAGCGCCGAGATTGTCCCCCGCACGTTCGAGGCCGTACGCCTTGCCGTAGTTCTCCTTCGTCGCCATAGATGCGAGCAGCGCATCTCGAGCAGGGCTTCGAAGACCGCGCGAGATCCAGGCAACCGCGCGAAGGATGCCAACCTGCCACACAGCGGTGGTGAGGCCGATGGCACCCGTCGTGACCGCAGTGCCGAGGTAGCCGCTACGTGCGAGTCGTCCCCGCAGCTGTGGACGATTCGCCCATGGGCCTGCCAGCAGCTTCGATATCCCCATGAGCGCGTCGGCAAGACCGTCGACGGCGCCGAGCGCAGCAGCTCCTGCGTGGAGGATCGACGTGACGAAGCTTGGGAGGACCGCTGTCGCAATCTCGTGGCCCGTATCCGAGAAAAAGCTCGCAGCTCCTACGCCGAGGATACCGCGGTCGAGCCGTCGGATCGATGACAACGTCCGTCGCAATGCCACAGTACCTCCTCTCACTTGTCGTTCGAACACTCACCGTAGACGTGCCTGAGACACCCGCGTTCCGTGGGAGCGTTGAAGTTTGGCCCTGGGAGACGAGCGTCTGCGGATGCTGAGTCCCTAGGATGTGGTCGAAGCTGGGGGCGTAGCTCAGTTGGTAGAGCGCCTGCTTTGCACGCAGGAGGTCAGGGGTTCGAGTCCCCTCGCCTCCACTGCTGCTTGCCTGGGCAGAGCGCCGGACCACCAGGAACTGTAGTTTTCTGCGAGGACTCCTGAATTGCTGCTGAGAGTGCGTCGCGCCTCGACCAGCGTATCCTTGTTGGACTCCTTCCTCGAGAGAGCCGTCCAAGATGGGGCAAAGTCTCCTTGATGAGGTC
>ML178742.1:0-1958 GCA_004366215.1 Actinomycetota bacterium
CCGAGAAGACCTCGTTGAGCACGACGAGGCTGCGGTCCGTGACGGCACCGAGGAGCTCAGCCAGTCGATCGAGGTCGTCTTCGAGCTTGCCGCCACCGAGGCCGACCTGCTCAGCCCGCGAGAAGTGCGACGCGATCGTGTCGACGAGCGTGAGCCGGCCGCGACTCCCAGGCACCGGACACCCGAGCGAAGCGAGGTGGCACGCCTGCCCTAGCGATCGAGCGAAGGTGGTCTTGCCTCCTTGGTTCGGGCCCGTGACGACGATGATGCGTTCTCCTGGCCCCAGCGAGACGTCGTTCGTAACGACCGCGACGCCCTCGCGAGCGCGCTCGTGGGCGAGCACGAGCTCGTAAGCGTTCTCGAGCGTCAGCTGGCCGGGCTCCTCGGTGAGGAGCGGGTAGCACACGTCGAGGCCCAGCTCGCGCAGCGGGTCGACGAGGGCACGGTAGGCGAGGTAGAAACGAAACTCGCGCGCGACGTGCAGGAGCGTCGGATCCCAGACCGTGCGCTCACGCTCGTAGAAGGCCGCGAGCGCGGTGAACTCCTCACGGAAGAGCGCGGCGACGAGGTCGAGGATCCGAGCCTCGATGGGATTGAGCTCCCTCTCGAGCCACCGACGCCCTAGGCCCTCGGGCTGTTCGGCGGCGTCGGCAGGGTCCGAGAAGCGCTCGAACGTCGCTCGAATCGCCGCCGTCTCGTCAGCCTGGTCGTCGAGCCGTCCTACGCTGACGCGACTTCCGGCGATGTGAACGGTGTAGCGCACCGCCTCGAGCGCCCGGCGGAGCTCACGCACGTGGTCACCGAGCCGACGGACCTCCTCGGAGCGCAGGTAGCCACCGACGTAGCGCCGTAGCGCCACGAGAGCCTGGCTCGCGAGCGCGGCACGATCGAGCGCAGCGTCGAGCTCACGGACCGTCTCGAGGTACGCCGCGACGAGCTCGAGGTAGCGCCCCTCCCGCTCGCGCTGCGAGCGCAGGGTTTCAAGCTGAGCGCGACCGCGCTCCTGGGCAGCGATCGAGGAGACGTAGGCCTCGATAGCCCTGAAGAGCTCGTCGTCTTCGAGGTCGCGAAACACGTCCTGACGGTAGGTCACCGCTGCGACCGAGCCGAGGCGGCTCCAGAACACCGCGCGCAGGTCGCTCTCGTCCACCCCTGGGGCAAGCAGCTCGGCGAGCTGGTCGAGGCGAAGGTCCGAGGCCCAGGCCGGCGTCGACGCGTCGAGGGTACGATCTGGCTGCTCGAACAAGACGCTGAGTGCGACGCCACGTGCCGGTCCGCGCCGCGGCGTGCTCGCGCGACTCCACGCGGTTGACGACGCCACGTCACCCCCTCACCCGTCGAGGAACGTGCCAGGAGTCATCAGCCGTAGGGCATCAGGTGAACTCCATCACCCACCTCCCTAGCCTACACGCCGCGACTCGCCTCTACCTCCCTGTGTGGCCGCGGCGTGTGATGCACCTCGAGCCAGCAGCTCGAGGGTCACGAGCTGCCCCTCGAGAACGCCGACGACGCCGGACGAACCGCCCGTGGGCCCCCGTCATCGACGCCGCGCTCCTGTCCGCTCGAGGGCAGCAGCGTCGACCGCCGCCGAGGCGCCTCACGGTCGTCGGGGCGACCACCACCTCCGAGATGAGGCGCGAGCGACGCGAGAGGTGCAGGTGCGACCGTCGCACCGCTCCGCCCGTGGACGAGGATGTGCCGCCTCTAGGCGCCGTGGTAGCGCTCGCGGATCCGGTTCAGAGCGCTGCCCGCGCGGAACCACGCCACCTGCTCCTGCGAGCAGGTGTGGTTCAGCACGAGCTCATCGCTGCGCCCGTCGCTGTGGTGGAGCAGCGCCCGAACGCTGCGGCCTGGGGCAAGTTCGTCGAGGCCGAGCAGGTCGACCCGATCGTCGCGCTCGATCCGCTCGTAGTCTGCCGGGTCCGCGCACGTCAGGGCGAGCACTCCCTGCCTCTTGA
>ML178742.1:1968-3808 GCA_004366215.1 Actinomycetota bacterium
CGCGGCACCCGAGGAACCGGGGCTCCATCGCCGCGTGCTCTCGCGACGACCCCTCACCGTAGTTCTCGTCGCCGACCATGACCCAGCCGATCCCCGCGTCGCGGTAGTGGCGAGCCACATCCGGCAGAGGCTCGTCAGCTTCGTGGACGGCGCACCACCCATGACCAGGCTCTGATGCGAAGGCGTTCGTGACTCCGAGGAATAGGTTCCGCGAGATGTTCTCGAGGTGGCCGCGGTAGCGCAGCCACGGCCCAGCGGCAGAGATGTGGTCGGTCGTGCACTTGCCGACGGCCTTCGCGATGACGACGAGGCCGGTGAGGTCGCCACCCTCGAAGGGCGGGAACGGCTCGAGCGCCTGGAGTCGCTCGGAGCGCGGGTCGATCTGCACCGTGACGCGACGACCGTCGGAGGGGGGAGCCACGAAGCCCGCCACCCGATCCGCGAGCCCCTCTGAGGGGAGCTCGAGCCCGGCAGGCTCGGGGATCCGCTCGCCGTCGAGCTCGTCGACGAGCGGATTGAACGCGAGGGTTCCTGCGAGGGCGTAGGCGACGACGACCTCCGGCGAGGCGATGAACGCGAGCGTGGCAGCACTTCCGTCGTTTCGCCGAGGGAAGTTGCGGTTGTAGGAGGTGATGATCGAGTTCACCGTGCCAGGCGCAACGTCTGTTCGGTGCCACTGGCCGATGCAGGGACCACAGGCGTTCGCGAGGACGGTCGCGCCGATCGCCTCGAGGTCACCGAGCAGGCCGTCGCGCTCGATCGTCGCTCGGATCCGCTCCGAACCTGGGGTCACGAGCAGCGGCGTGCGCACCCTCAGACCCCGCGCACGCGCCCACCGAGCCACGCTCGCTGCGCGCGCGATGTCCTCGTACGACGAGTTGGTGCACGACCCGACGAGCGCCGAGGAGAGCTCGAGCGGCCACCCCTCTCGCACCGCCTCAGCACCGAGCTCGCTGACGCCCCGCCCCCGGTCGGGCGTCGCAGGCCCGACGACCTGCGGCTCGAGTGCGGAGAGGTCGATCTCGATCACCTGGTCAAAGAAGCGCTCCGGCGCCGCCTCCACCTCTGGGTCGGCGCGCAGCTCGTCGAGGTGCCCCGCGACGAGGGCTGCGATGTCGTCTCGGCCGGTCGCCCGCAGGTAGGCCACCGCGTGGTCGTCGGCGCCAAAGAGCGAGCACGTCGCGCCGATCTCCGCTCCCATGTTGCAGATCGTGGCCTTGCCGGTGGTCGAGAGCGCCTCTGCTCCGGGCCCGAAGTACTCCACGATCGCACCCGTGCCCCCTTTGACCGTGAGGAGCTCTGCGACCCGGAGGATGACGTCCTTCGCGCTCGTCCATCCGCGCGGACGCCCGACGAGGCGCACCCCGATGAAGCGGGGCATGCGCAGCGTGAACGGGTCGCCCACCATGACGTCGACCGCGTCAGCGCCACCCACGCCGATCGCAACCATGCCGAGCCCACCCGCGTTGGGGGTGTGGGAGTCCGTGCCGACGATCATCCCCCCAGGGAAGGCGTACTGCTCGAGGACGACCTGGTGGATGATGCCCGCACCCGGCTCCCAGAAGCCGATTCCGTAGCGAGCGCACACGGAGCGCAGGAACTCGTAGACCTCACGGTTCGTGATTCGAGCTCGCTCGAGGTCGGCCACCGCACCCTGCTCAGCCTGGATCAGGTGGTCGCAGTGGACCGTGGTCGGCACGCGGACTTCAGGAAGATCCGCGACCATGAACTGCAAGAGCGCCATCTGGGCGGTCGCGTCTTGCATCGCCACGCGGTCAGGGTCGAGCTCGATCCAGCTCGTTCCTCGCTCGAGCTCTGCGCGCCCCGGCGCTCGTAGGGG
>ML178743.1:0-2670 GCA_004366215.1 Actinomycetota bacterium
CGAAGGCGCGACGCCCCTCAGCATAGTCCTGCGACGCGAAGACCACCGAGGCGAGACGCTCGTGGTCGTGCGGAGCACGCAGCACACGCTTCGTCGCCTGCTGCGACGTCGACGACAGTCGGGCCATCGCCGCAACTCGCCCCAACGCCGTCAGACGATCGGCGACGACCTCGTGACACAAACCCACCGACAGCGCCTCGGCTGCACCGAGACGCATCGCGGTGAGAAGCATCCAGCGAGCTCGCGACCCACCGACCCGATCGACGAGACGCTGAAGGGCGCCACGCGGGTAGAGCGTTCCGATCTCAGCGGCGGGGATACCAAAGCACGCACTCGGGGTCGCAAGCACAACGTCGACCGCGAGCGTGATGGACACTCCCCCGCCGAGACAGGCGCCCTCGACGACCGCGACGGTTGGCACCGCCACGCGCTCGATGGCTACGAGCGCCGACTCCGTCAGCTCGTCGTAGGCGTGAGCGGCCTCGCCAACCCGATGCTCGTCGAACTCGCCGATGTCGGCCCCGGCGGCGAAGGTTCCTTGCGTGCCCTCGATGACTACGACGCCGACGGCAGGATCTGATCCAACCTCTGCAACAACCTCAGCGAGCCGCGACCACATCGCTCGATCCAGGGCATTGCGGCGCTCTGGACGATCGAGGACGACACGGCCCACCCGTCGTGGTGCGTCAACCTCAGCCCACACTCCGTCGGTGCGCATCGATCCCTCAGGTCGTCGTTGACCGCTCGTCTCGCTCGAGCTCAGGCCGGCGCACACCGTCGCGCTCCGACGACGCGATCACCCCATCGAGGCGATCCTCGTCTCCCTCGAGGTGCGTAGCGCGCGAGAGCCGCGATGGCCACCAAGCCAGACGGCCTATGAGCACCACCGAGCTTGGCACGAGGAGGCTACGCACGAGGAAGGTGTCCATGAGCACACCGAGCGCGAGCCCAAAGCCGATCTCTTCGACCTCGGTCTGCCCGAGCGACGCCAGACCGAGGACGAGGAACGTCCCAGCGAGCACGACCCCGGCAGAGGTCACCGTCGTACCGGTCGCGCCGATAGCCCGAACGACGGCCTCCCGCATGGGCTGGTCGTGGGCCTCCTCCCTGATGCGAGTCATCACCAAGATGTTGTAGTCCTCCCCGAGTGCGAGGAGGAACAGAAACAGCATGAACGGTAGGACGAAGATGAGCCCGGCCTGATGGTCGAACTTCATGAACACGACGACTGCCAGGCCGAGAGCCGCGAAGTACGACAGCGCTACCGAGACCACGAGAAACAGAGGTGCGACCACGGAGCGCAGCACGAGGGCAAGGAGCAGCGCGATGATCACGATGACGACCGGGACGATGTGGGTCAAGTCGTGGTTCGAAGCGCTCGAGACGTCGTAGGAGGCCGGCGCTTCGCCCGCAACGCCGCTCGCAGTTGCGCCGACCGAGTGCGCGAGCTCGCTCGTGAACGCTCGGATTGCAGGCACAGCGTTGATAGCAGGCGTCGAGCCTGGCGCACCTGCCCGCAGGCTGGCCGCGACGACGACCGTCCGCCCGTCTGGCCCAATGAAGTTGCGCAGCGCCCGGTACTGGGCGTAGAGAACCGGATCGATCCCCGCAACCGACGTCTCAGGCAAGCCCTGCGGTGCACCGAGTCGCGCGTGGAGGGCGGCGATGGTCTGGGTCGACAGCGGGAAACCCGCGGGCGCGAGTGGCGAAGTGACCTGGGTAAACAGCGCAGAGTGATCGACTGCCCGCTGCAGCCGCTCGAGGGTGCCAAGGTGATCCCAGATGGGTTGCGAGAAGCGGAACACGAGCTCCGTCGGGTTGTAGCTCGCGTGAGGGAAGTAGCGGCTGAGCGCCGCGTTGCCCGCCGCAGCAGGCGTCCCTGCCGGCGCCGTCGTCGTCGTCGCGAACCCTGAGGGTGCGTTCTGAGGAGCGAAGGCTGCGAGCGCGCCGAAGAACACGAGACCGGCCACGAGCGTCACGACTGGCCGCTGCACGACGCGTTGCGCGACGCGCCCCCACCAGCCAGTCCGAACCCCTCGACCGTGGGGACGACTCGGCCAGAACGCCGCTCGCCCGAAGATCGCCAGGAGGGCTGGCTGGAGGGTCAGCCCCGCGAGGAGCATGATGAGCACGGAGATCGCAAGCGGCCATCCGAGGCTCTTGTAGAAACCAAAGGTCGCCGTCACGAGGGAGACGACGGCAGCGATGACGGTGAATGCCGAGAAGCTGACCGACTCCCCGACGCGCGCCAGCGCTCGTCGAACCGCGTCAGGCCCCGAGAACCCTCGCTCGAGCTCCTCTCGCGTGCGAAACACCAAGAACAGGCCGTAGTCGGTGCCCGCGCCCAAGATGAGCACGATCATGAGCAGCTGCGTGATGTTCGAGACCTGGTAGTGCAAGACGCTCGTCAGCCGCGCCACGATCGGACCTGCGAGGACGGACACGAGGAAGGCGGGCACCAGCGTGATGAGCGCGAGCAACATCAGGCTTACCGCCCCACCGAGCAGCACGAGCCGAAGGTCGGGATCGACCCAGTGCCGACGCATCGTGTCCAGCAACAGCAGGTGGTTCTTGTGCGGGTGGGTGATCGCCGGGTACACGATCATCGGCCCGCTCCCGAGACCGTACCGGGCGCGCACGGCCGCCTCGTCGACCGCGGTCGCGTCGCGC
>ML178743.1:2680-8123 GCA_004366215.1 Actinomycetota bacterium
AGACGCGCGTCAGCCGCGCCACGAGCGGACCGGCGACGACGGACACGAGGAAGGGCGGCACCACCGCGATGAACGGCGCGAGGACCGAACGGAAGACGAAGAGGAGCAGCACGAGGATGAAGAGCACGGAGAAGACCTGGGTGTTGGAGGCGTTGGTGCTGTTCTGCCCAGCTTGCGCGACCGCCGTCGCGACGGCACCCGCTGGATTCACCGCCAAGCCTGCTGGTGGGTGGCTCGTCCGAATCACCTGTTCGACGTCGTCGACGAGCACCTTCGTCCCCACGTCGGAGAACTGCGAGCGCGACGAGAGCACCTCGAGCTGCTCGGCGTGACCGTCAGGCGAGAGCGCTCCGACGGTCGCGCTCACGACCGTCGGGACGCCGCGCAGCGACTGTAGCAGCGAGTCGACGTAGCGCTGATCGACGGCGCCGAGGGGAGCCGAGGGTCGATCAACAACGACGACGACGAGCGACTCGTTGACGTTCTGAATTCTGTTGGCGAGCGCCGCGGCGCGAAGCGAGGGGGAGGACGCGGGCAAGAAGTTCTGAAAGTTGTTCTGCACGACCGAACCGAGGGAAGGCAAGAAGCTCACGGACGCGACGAGCGCCGCGATCCAGGCGACGAGGAGGAACCAGCGGAGCTTGACGACAACCCGGCCAAGTGCCTCAAAGAAGGAGCTCATCGTGCCTCCACCTCTCCGCGTCCCTCACACCCGGTCGCACCCTCAGTCGAACGCTAGTCGCAGGCTCTACGGTCAAGACATCTCGTCAGCACACACTACGCAGTCGCTAACTATTCGCTCAGCTGCGGTGATCGTGTCCCACCCCGGATGTCGCGCAACGTCGCTCGTAGGCACGCTGCCAACTCATCGAGCAGTTCCACGAGCAAGGATGCGCGCTGGGGCGCGAGCTGCGAGAGAGCCAACTCGAGTGGTGCAGCCCGCGTCGTGAGGAACGCCACCACGAAGGCCTCCGCCTCAGGCAGCGCTCGCACGAGCGTCCGACGGTGGTCAACCGGATCCTCCGCTCGCATGACGAGCCCTGCCGCCTCGAGCTGACTTGCGGCGACCGACGCTGAGGCGAGATTGGACCCCGACACCTCCGCGAGCGTGCTCACGCTCACCGGACCTCGAAGCAGCACCTCGATGAGCAACTGCACGTGCCTCGGCGTGAGGCCGGCCCCGTGATCACCGCAGTCGGCGAGGCCCCCCCGACCGCCCAACACGCTCTTGATGGGGAGCAAGCTCTCGATGAACCTCACGACGAGCTCGTGCTCTGAGACCGAGCTACGAGTCGCGATCGCTTCCTCCGCGTCCGGATCCACTCACCCTCCCGCCGGCGTTGGTAGGCCCCCGGTGAGCTCAGCCTACTCGCTGGATGCCTCGCGAGACCGTCCCAACACTCGCTCGACGCCCAAGACCACGGCGACACGAGCCTCGATGGGCGCCGGTCTCGGCGCGCGCCCAAAGGTCTCCTGAAACACACCGGCGAGGTGTGTCAACGTGCGCTCGTCTGCCGCCACCTCCGCACGTCCACACAAGCTTACGTACTGCGCCCCCTCGACGACAGTGAGCACCGCGCGAGCGTCGCTCACGAGGTTGCGAACCTTGCGGGAGTGACGCCGGGTCACAAACCCGACCGTCGGCGGGTCGTCACTGAGCCACACGGCGTTGACCAGCACAGCGTGTACGCCGAGCTCGGTGTCCCGTGTCACGAAGACGGCGCGACTCGCCGCGCGTAACCGAGCACGCGCCCACGTCAACTCCGGACGCACGTCGAGCTCCCTCCATGGCGTTGGCGCGCCAGCCGCGCGACCCGTCTGGCCGCGTCGACGAGTTCAGCAGGCCCTTCGAGGATACGCGCTGCGAGCGCAACGACCACACGGGCTGCCCACTCGATCGACCTCGCCTCCAGCACGAGGGAGTCCCCGCGCTGCTCGCCGACCGGTCCGATGACGTAGTCTGCGATGTGCTCCCGATCGCGCGAAGGCGCGATGACCACGTGTAACGGCTGTGGCGCGCGGTCGGAGCCGCTCGCGGCGAGGTCGCAGCCGGGCTCGACGCGGAGCTCGCTGAGACGATCGAGGCGGAAGGTGCGCACACGCCCGTCTGAGCTCACCGCGTCGAGGTACCAGACGCCATCGGTGGCGTAGACCTCACGGGGTCGCGCGACACGCTCGCCGCTCGCACGACCGAGTGGCGCGTACGCAAATCTCACGCAGGCCCCGAGCGCGATCGCGGTCCGAAGGGTAGCGAGCGCAGGGGCCGCACCGCTGCCGAGGCTCACGTACCCCGCCGGTCCAAGCAGGCGACGGAGCCGCTCGGCTAGACCCTCGAGCACCGGAGGGAGCGTCCCTGCGAACGCCTCGCGCAGAGCGGCGAGCGTGGCACTCACCGCCAACGCCTCCTCGTAGGCGAGGGAACCCTTCGGGGGAACCCACGCCAACGACGCCGTCACGTCCTGCTCCTCGACGATGACCTCGAGCAACACGTCGGGCGAGTAGGGAGGAAGGCCGCAGAGCGACGCCGTCTCGAGGAGCTCAACGGCCTCCTCTCGAGTGATGCCGGCAGCTGCGGCGAGCTCCGCGACGGAGGCAGACCCACGGTCTCTGAGCAGGCCGAGCAGCGTCACCAGCGTGCTGTAGCGCTCGCCCAGATCGCCCAGCCGCCGTCGACGCCTCGGAGCAGCTTGAGGAGGCGACGCCGGCGCCGAGGAGTCGAGTGCCCCCTCCGCCTCGGCGAGCACTCGCAGGAGTCGCCGACGTAGGTCCGCCGGCGCCACGAGCTCGAGGTCGTGCACGATGACGTCTGCGAGGACCACGTCAAGGTTACGAGCCCGGAGCTCACCGCTCGACGGGTCGGCTCCGACTGCACTCAGCCGCTCTCGCGGCCCATGGACCCTCAGCACAACCGTCTCGCTGTCACCAACGTCTCGTGGGTGCTCTGGTAGCAACGTCCGCAGCTCCACCGGCGCCTCCTCGACCTCCTCAGCACACACCGAGAGCGGTGGTTCAAGCCGGTCGAGACGAAACGTCTTGAGCTGACCAGCTTCCCAGGCCGCCACGTAGGCGTGACCCCACCGAGCGACCATCCCAACGGGCGCAACGGCACGACGACGACCTCGGTACCCGAACGAGATCCACCGTCGACGTGCCAGGGCTTCGAGAAGCTGAGGAGGTGCCTCGAGGAGCTCCGAGCGCCCTCGTCGAGCTGGAGCCGCCCCGAGCGCGAGACCGAGGCGCGCGAGTCCTGCCTCAGCACCCTCGATACGGATCGCACCAAGCGCCGCCTGAAGGGCTTCGAGCTCGCTGGGCTCGAGCTCGAGGTCCACCTCCCGAGTCGCGAGCCGGTAGCCGACGTGGCTACGCCCTGGCAGAACGACCGTCTCAATCTCGATGCCGACAGACCGGGCGGTCTCCTTCACTCGCTCGAACGCCCGGGCACGAGCAGCCGCACCTGCAGGGAAACCCGGTACCTCGCGGATGATCTCGTCACGATCGAGCGGCTCTCGGTGCGCAGCGAGGAGTGCAACCACGTTGACGAAGCGCTCAAGAGCGACGTCGGCCATCGAGCCTTACAACGGCGAGTTGGCGTGCTTCGCTGGTCGAAGGCGCTCCTGCTTGGTGAGGAGCAGAGCGAGCGCTGCCTCGAGGCGCGCACGGGTCTCACGAGGCTCGATGACCTCGTCAACGTATCCTCGCTCCGCGGCGATCCACGGCGTCAGGTACACCTCCTCGTAGCTGAGCTTGCGCGCGTCGCGTTCTGCTGGGCTCAACCGACGGTAGAGAATCTCCACCGCGCCCTGCGCTCCCATGACGGCAATCTCGGCGGTGGGCCAGGCGAAGGTCACGTCGTTGCCCATCCCCTTCGAATCCATCACGATGTAGGCACCCCCGTACGCCTTGCGCGCGATGATGGAGATTCGGGGCGTCTGGCACGCGGCGTACGCAAACGCGAGCTCGGCGCCGTGACGAATCATGCCTCGCCACTCCACGTCCTTGCCGGGCAAGAACCCTGGAGTGTCGACCACGGTTACGATCGGCAGATTGAAGCTGTCGCAGAAGCGGACGAAGCGTGCGCCCTTCTGCGCTGCCGAGATGTCCAGCGTGCCCGCCATGATCATTGGCTGGTTAGCGACCACGCCGACGGGGTGGCCACCGATGCGAGCCAGTCCAGTCACGAGTTGGTTCGCCCACGCTGCCCGCAACTCATGGAAGCTCCCCGCGTCCACGACGCCACGAATGAGCGTGCGCACGTCGTAGGCAGCCGTAGCCGAATCCGGCACGAGCGCCTCGAGGTCGACGTCTTCAGGATC
This sequence comes from Actinomycetota bacterium, assembly GCA_004366215.1. Taxonomy (GTDB): domain Bacteria; phylum Actinomycetota; class Acidimicrobiia; order Acidimicrobiales; family Acidimicrobiaceae; genus Acidimicrobium. Next base: position 6,994 of record ML178743.1, read on the forward strand.
GAGCGGCTCGGAGGATGGGGGTAGCTCATCCGTGGAGCTCGGAAGATACTCGAGAACGTCCCAGATCGCCTCTTCGACACCTCGGCGATCCTGGGCTGCCTCAAAGGCGGTACCAGAGCGGGTCAGGAGAACCTGGGAGCCTCCGAGCTCCTGGTTCGAGACCTCGAGACCGGTCACCTCGCGCACCGCCTGAGGACCCGAGAGAAACGCGAACGCGTCTGGCGCTACGACGACCCAGTCGGCGATTCCAAGCAGTAAGGCCGGACCAGAGACCGCCGGCCCGACGAGGCCAGCGAGGATTGGAATCCGGCCAGAGCATCGAGCAAGCGCACTCGCAGCGATGCCCCAACCGTGAAGCGCTGCAACTCCGTCGGTAATCTTCGCCCCCGACGTCGACAGCTCGAGCACGAGTGGAATGCCGAGGCGACTCGCTAGCTCTGCAGCCCGACCGATGCGGTGACCATCGCGTTCTGAGAGCGCGCCGCGACGCGTCGTCGGCCGCGACGCAACCCACATGACCCGCCGACCGTGACGCCAGCGGATGCCAGCGCTCACCGAGCCCGAGCTGGCCGCCTCGATGGGAACCTCTCGCGCCTGCGCCACGGTCCGTGTCACGAGCCTGCTCCAACGACGTGCTCGCGCGCTCGCGCGACCAGCTCGGCCGCAAGACGCCCAGAGCGCAGAGCGCCATCCAGGCTCGGTGTCGTCATCCAGTCACCGCACAGCGTTACCCCGGACGCGACTCGCTGCGACACACGGCGCGCCGTGGCAGGGAGCGCCCGCACCACCCCGGCCGCGAGGAGCTCAGCATCCGCCATAGCAGGTAGGAGCGCTTCAACCGCACGAACCAGCCCGCCGAACTCGAGCGCGGGGTCAAAGCTGACCGTCACGAGTGTGCGGTCCTCATGGCTCGGAGCGCGCTCAGGATCAACCTCGCTGACCGGACACAACGTCCAGATCGGACTCGTCAATGGTCCAAGAGCAACGCCAGGTAGCTCGAGGATCGGGCCGGTAACCGCAAAGTGTGCCCATCCCTGCTCGCGCCAGGTCACATCAGCCACGGCGCCGCCCACGAGCGTCGCCGCTTCTTCCGGCCCCACAGCGACGACCACCTCCTCTGCGCTCAGCAC
>SIRY01000006.1 GCA_004366215.1 Actinomycetota bacterium
CCGGGGTCAGGACGTGGCGATCGCAACGGTTGAAAGCTGCTGCGCCTCGCCAAACATGCACCGCTGGCTGGCGCGGCGTCTGGGTGGTGCGAGAGAGCGTGCAACGCCTGATGGCCACCTCTGCTCGCTAACGTGGAGCCGTGCGATCGCTCGTGGTGCAGGCCGCGCAGCTCAACCTCACGGTCGGAGCGATCGAGCGCAACGTCGACGCTGCGGCCCGTGTGCTCGAGGGCGCTCGTCGCGACGAGGTCGACGTCGTGGTGTTCCCTGAGCTCACCCTCACGGGTTACCCGCCGGAGGACCTCCTCCTCAAACCCGCCTTCGTCGAGGCTCAGCGCCGGGCCTTAGACGAGCTCGCGGCAATGTGCCACGACGTCGTCGGCGTCGTTGGATTCGTCGATGAGGAGCACGACCTTTACAACGCGGTAGCCCTCCTCGCGGAGGGTCGCGTGCAGTGCGTCTACCGCAAGCAACTCCTGCCGAACTACACGGTCTTCGACGAGGCGAGGTACTTCCGCCCTGGGCGCCTCGCGCCTCCGGTCGTGGGCATCAACGGTGTCCGCGTCGGGGTCGCCATCTGCGAGGACGCCTGGGCCCCGTCGGGGGCGATCAGCCAGGCGGCACGGCGAGGAGCAGAGCTCGTGCTCGTCGTGAACGCGTCGCCCTACGAGGTCGGCCGCCAGGCGATGCGAGAGCAGCTCCTCGCCGTGCGCTCGAGCGACGCTCACGTGGCGGTGTGCTACGTCAACCTCGTAGGCGGCCAAGACGAGTTGGTCTTCGACGGCGGCTCGTTTGCGCTCAGCGCTTCGGGGGAGGTGCTCGCGCGAGCGCACCGGTTCCGCGAGGAGCTGCTGACGGTCGACCTGGAGCTGCGAGGCGACCAGTATCGCCGCCGTCTCGTCGATCCTCGGGGTGCCTACGAGGAGGAGCTCCGCCCAGAAGTGGTCGCTGACCTTGCGGTCGGCACAGGCCGAGGTCGAGCACCTCGACCGGCCGGCGTCGTGGCGCCGCCGCCACCGAGCAGCTTCGACCCTGAGGAGGTCTACGCGGCGCTCGTGCTCGCGACCCGCGACTACGTCCACAAGGCCGGCGCACCCGGCGCCCTCGTGGCGGTCTCGGGCGGCATCGATTCGGCGCTCGTCGCGTGCATCGCGGTCGATGCCCTCGGAGCAGAGGCAGTGGACTTGGTGGCGCTGCCCTCACGCTACTCCTCCGCCGGGTCCGTCCTCGATGCGCGCGAGCTCGCCCAGCGACTTGGAGCGCCGCTCCGCGAGATCTCGATCGAGCCAGCGCACGCAGCACTCCTCGCGCTCCTGCGCGGCCACGTCGCGACCGAGGGCGTCGTGGAGGAGAACCTCCAGAGCCGAATCCGTGGCACGATCATGATGGCGCTTTCGAACGCGACCGGGCGTCTCGTCTTGACCACCGGCAACAAGTCCGAACTCGCTGTCGGCTTCGCGACGCTCTACGGCGACATGGCAGGGGGCTTTGCGGTCATCAAGGACCTCTACAAGGACCAGGTCTACACGCTTGCTCGGTGGGTCAACGAGACGCGTGGCGCTCGCATCCCGTCCTCGATCCTCACGAAGCCGCCGTCTGCTGAGCTGCGGCCGGGGCAGCTCGACACGGACACCCTGCCGCCCTACGAGGTGCTCGATCGGGTGCTTCGGCTCCTCGTCGATGAGGATCGCTCGACTGAGGAGTGCGAAGGTGTTGGGGTCGACCGGCGGCTCGCGCAGCAGATCGAGTCGATGGTCGACGCCGCCGAGTACAAGCGACGCCAGAGTCCCGTCGGTCCACGCATCTCTGAACGAGCGTTCGGGAAGGACCGCCGCATGCCGATCATCAATCGGTGGCGCTCGTGAGCAGCCCAGCCGAGCTCCGTCCCGCATGGCTCGGAGGGGGGAGCTGGTGGATTCCGCTCGACCAGGTGCCTCAGGTCGTCGCTCGCCTCGGCGCCCTCCTCCTCGCAGTGGCTCGGCGATGTGCCGACCCGGCTCTGCCAGATGAGCTCCTCGTGCGCGCGTTCGAGTGCTCCCGTGCGCTCGGCGAGCTCGCAGGAGACCTCGGCCGGCTCGACCTCCACCCCTGGCCGGACCTGCTCGACGTAGCTGCATTGCCTGGCGAGGATTCGTTTCATCGGATCCTCGCCAGGCTCGAAGGCGAGCTGGAGCGCGGCGACTCGGAGAGCCTACGCCTCTGGCGGCGTGCGCTTGGAGAGACGCTCGACGAGCTCGACACCGTCAGCGCAGGCCTCGTCGCCAACCCCCGCCCCGGACAGGCGAACCTCGTGGCCTGGGCCGAGCGTCTCGCCTCGGCCACGGCTCGCTGGCGCTCGCAGCTCGGGCTCGCAGGGGGCGCGCGTGGTGACGACGGTGATCGGTAGCATGAGTGTGTGCAGTCCGGCGTGCTGCGGGCCCGTCGACGCGGGTTCGCCAGTGTTCTCGGGAGTCCTCAGGGGGTAGGGAACTCGTGACGAAGGAGCGTCAGGACCGAGAAGATGAGGATCTCGTTCGTCT
>SIRY01000007.1 GCA_004366215.1 Actinomycetota bacterium
CGGTGGACCGCGTGCGCCGCCGTCACGAGGGAACCAAGGTCCTGCGAGCGTAGCACGACCCAGCGGTAGCCAAAGTCGTCGGTCGTCAAGGACGTCGAGGTGTCGCCAAGCTCTCCGATGACGTCGCGGAACTCCTCTTCGGTGTTGGCGAACGCAGCGCCTGATGCGGGTTTGAACACGACAGCACCCCAGCTCTCGCTGACGAGGTTCGCCGCGACCTCGAGCGTGATCGCAGCGCCAGGCAGGGCAAACAGGGCGTCGAGCTTCGGCTGCGCCACCTTCGAGCGACCAAAGATCGTGTCGAAGATGCCCACGTCACTCAGCCTTTCCAAGCTGGCGCTCGAGCTCGTCGAGTTGCGCGATGCGGCGCTCGATCGAGGGGTGCGTCGAGAACAGCTCGCCAAGACCGACGCCGCCACGAGGTGCGATGGCGGGCGCGAAGAAGAACGCGTTGAAGGCCTGGGCACTGCGCAGATCCCGGGTAGGAATCTGGCCCATCGCACCGCTGATCCGAAGCAGCGCCGACTTCAGGAGGGCAGGGCGGCCGATGAGGATGGCCCCGGAGCGGTCGGCGGCGAGCTCACGGTAGCGACTCAGGGCCCGAATGAGCAGGAAGCTGATGGCGTAGACGAGCGCCGAGACCACCATGACGACGAGCTCGAGAGCCACGAGCTGGCCCTCACCCTGGAGCTGGTTGCCTCCGCGGCCGCGTCCACCGCCGTAGGACATGCCTCCAGAGAAGAGCTCAGAGTAGAACATGAACCGAACCAGCAGACCTGCGAGGACACCGATGAACGACGCGATCGTCATCACCGCGACGTCTCGGTGGGCGCCGTGGCTGAGCTCGTGGGAGAGCACGGCCTCGAGCTCCGCCGGGCTGAGGCGCCGCTGGATGCCCCGAGTCACGCACACGACCGCATTCGATGGGCTACGTCCCGTGGCGAAGGCGTTCGGGATGTCGAGCTCCGAGACGGCGACCTTCGGCATCGGCATATCCGCGAGCGCGCAGAGCCGCTCGACGATCTGGTAGAGCTCAGGCTCCTGCTCTCGTGTCACGAGGTGCGCCCGCATGCCAAAGAGGGCGATCTTGTCGGAGTAGAAGAACTGGACGAAGAGCAGGATGGCAGCGATCACGACGACGGTGAGCGTGCCGACGCCGAGGGCGATGAGCAGCCCGAAGAACGCCACGTAGACGAGACCGAGGAGGAAGAGCGTAAAGCCCATGCGAAACGTCAGACCGCGATCCTTAGCAAAGCGAGTCGTACCACTCATGCTGGACTCCTCCGTGTCGTACGACGCCCAGTACTTCTGTAGTCTGCACTGAGAACCCAAGAGCCTCCTGAGGCCGGGGGACGAGAATCCCGAGGACGCGACGGTGGCACCTGAGGCGCATCCACAGCTAGCCTACCCGCTCGTGTCGAGGTCGGCGGGGCAGGGGCGAAGACCGTGATCGTCGCGATCGACGGCATGTCTGGCACCGGCAAGTCCACCCTCGCGGCGCGTCTCGCGACGGCACTCGGGGTTGCGTGCCTCAACACCGGCTTGTACTTCCGGTGGGCCGCGTGGGTGGCCGCGACGCGGCGCCTTGAGGTGTCGGAGCTGCCGGCGGTGATTCTGGCCCAGGGTGCGCCTCTCGGGCTCTACCACGAGGCGCAGGCGCACGAGTCGGAGTTGCGCGGAGGTGAGGTGGCAGCGATGCTCGGCCCGATCACGGTGGACCCTGCAGTTCGCGCTGCTGTGCTCGAGCGTGAGCGCAGCGACATCGGGGTGCTCGGCGACGCGATCGTCGAGGGGCGCGACATCGGCACCGTCGTCGTGCCGGACGCGACGCTCAAGCTCTTCCTCGTCGCAACTGACGAGGTCCGGGTTGCCCGTCGCCGAGGCGAAGGTCTCGCGGTGCTCGAGCGTGACCGTCTCAACGCACGCCGTGCCGTCGCCCCGGCGCTCCCGGCCGACGACGCGGTAGTCGTCGACACGTCGAGCGTGGGCGTTGACGAGCTCGTCGGGCGCGTCCTGCGCCTCATCGAGGCGCTGGGGTTGCGGTGATGGTCGAGGTCGGCTCCGCTGTCCAGCGCGGGTTCTACCGCTTCGCACGCGAGGTCGTGCGCGGGTGGAACCGCGCGCTCTTCGCTGTGGAGGTGGGGTTCGAAGCCGCTCTTCCACCGCCGCCGTACCTGCTGGCACCGACGCATCGGTCGAACCTCGATACGCCGTTGATCGGCTCCATCACAGGTGATCCGATGGCCTACATGGCCAAGGCGGGTGTCATGGAGGCCCCACTCTTTGGGAGCTTGCTCCGCCTCCTCGGTGGCTTTGCGGTGCACCGCGACGCGACCGATCGTGATGCGGTCGAGCTCGCCCTCGGCGCGCTCGCGAGTGGCACGTCGCTCGTCGTCTTCCCTGAAGGGACACGCCGTCGGGGGCCTAGGGTGGTTGACATCGAGGAAGGAGCGGCCTACCTCGCGCTGCGCGCTGACGTACCTCTCGTGCCTGCCGCGATCGCTGGATCTGAGCGCGCAATGCCCCCCGGCGCACCGTTCATCCTGCCCGCACCTGTTGCGATCGAAGTCGGCGCTCCGCTCTGGCCTGGTGAGGCGAGGACGCTGTGGGGCCGGCGGGTGAGGCGCAGCGACGTGGCTCACCTGAGCGCACGCCTCGAGGACGAGCTCAACCGGCTCCTCGTCAAGGCTCGCGCCTCACGTCGGCGCATCGTCGCGGCGGGTCAGCGGATCCACGAGGATCCGCGAGAATGGCCGCACTGAGGTGAGCCCACAACGCTCCCCTCGAGTGAGCCTGCGGGATCAGACGGCGTGGGCCACGGTGCCGAGGCTGTCGAGCACGGCCTGGGCAGACTCGCGCTCGGTTGCACTGTCGAGGTCGGCGTCGGTCGCCGCCGCGACCAGCCCGGCCACGGCGCTCACGAGGTCGCGCAGCTCCGGCGGCAACGGGAAGAACTCATCCTCATCGAGCGCGTGGAGCTCCTCGACCCCGAGGCGAGGCGCGAGCGCTCGTACGATGTCGCTCACGACGCTCTCTGCAGCCGAGGCTCCGGCGGTCAGACCAACGACGCCGTGGAACGGACCGACGAGCTCTTCGGGCCGATTGACACGCTCGACGTGACGCACGCCGGCTGCTCGAGCGACCCGTTCGAGGGCGCGGGTGTTCGAGGAGTTCGCCGAGCCGACGACGACGACAGCGTCGACGTGGGCGGCGAGCGCGGTGAGAGCCGCCTGACGGTTCGTGGTGGCGTAGCACAGGTCTGAGCGGCTCGGTTGCCACACGGCGCCGTGGGCGCGCTCGCGGACGACGGCGGCGATCTCCTCCCACTCAGCTACGGGGAGGGTGGTTTGGGCGAGCAACGCGATCGGCTGCGAAGGGTCGAGAGCGACCTCGCGAGCGTCCTCGATCGTCTCGACGAAGCGGATCGCCTCGGGGGCCTCGGCGGTCGCACCCTCTGCTTCCTCGTGGCCACGGTGACCGACGTAGACGATCTGGTATCCGCGGGCGGCTCTCGTGCGGATCTCGTGGTGCACCTTCGTCACGAGTGGGCAGACAGCGTCGACGACGATGCTCGAGCGCTCGCGCGCGGCGGCGAGCACCTCGGGTGCTGTTCCGTGGGCAGAGAGCATGAGAGGTCGGCCGGGCGGCACCGCACGCACGTCGTCGACGAAGACGACGCCAGCGGCCTCGAACGCCTCGACGACGAGTCGGTTGTGGACGATCTCGTGGTAGCAGTACACCGGCGGCTCGAACAGGCGCACCATCCATCCCAGCGCGGCGATCGCGCGCTCGACGCCGGCGCAGAAGCCGCGGGGCGAGGCGAGGATGACCTTCTCGACAGCCACAGCCCCAGTCTAGGAGGAGAGCCAGAGCTCCGGCGGGCGTGTTGGCTAGGCTCGAGAAGGTGACACGAGCGCACGTGGTAGCCGTTGACCCGGGGTCGCCTGCTGCACGCGCCGGCGTGGCGGTCGGCGACGTGCTCGTGGCGGTCAACGGAGTCGAACCTCGTGACGTCATCGAGTATCGCCTGCTCGTCGCTGAGGCGAACCCGCAGGTACGTCTCGAGCGAGGAGGCAGGCTCGTCGATGTCGCCGTCGAGAAGCTCGCTGGTGCGCCGCTTGGGGTCACGCTGTCCGAGGCGATCTTCGACGGCGTGACGACCTGTGACAACCACTGCGAGTTCTGCTTCATCTACCAGCTGCCACGAGGGCTGCGACGTACCCTCTACGTCAAAGACGATGACTACCGCCTCTCGTTCCTCTACGGAAACTTCACGACGCTCACGCGTTTTACCGAGGCTGACCTCGAGCGCGTCATCGCCGAACGGCTGAGCCCGCTCTACGTGTCGGTCCACACGACGAACCCGACGCTGCGAGCCTCGATGCTGCGTAACCCGCGGGGCGCGGTGTCACTGCGGTGGCTCGTCGCCCTCGTGGCGGCTGGCGTCGAGGTCCACGCCCAGATCGTGCTCGTACCGGGTCGTAACGACGGCGACGAGCTCGCTGCGACCCTCGCGGAGCTCGCGCTCATGGTGCCCGGACTGCGCAGCATCGGCGTCGTGCCCTACGGCCAGTCGAGCATGAGTCGCGAGGCCCTCCGGACGGCCACGGCGCAGGAGGCCCGCGACGCGATCGCGACGATCGAGCGTTACGACGCGTGGGCTCGCGCGACCGAGCACCCACGCGCCTGGGCGGCCGACGAGCTCTACCTGCTCGGGGGCGTGACCATGCCCGCGCTCGAGCTCTACGGGGATCTGCCGCAGTGGGAGAACGGGATCGGCATGGTGCGGGCCTTCGAGGCGGAGTTCGAGGGGAGGCGGCCTCCTCCGAACGCGGCGGGGAGCGGATTCTTCCAGGCGATCGACGGTGCTCCGGCACTTGGCTACCGTGCGATGCGGGGGCGCCGGCGCGAGGCTCCGCCTCGAGGCGCGACGACCGCGGTCCTCACGTCGACCTACGGTGCCGCGATCCTCGAGCCGTTGCTGGCCCGTCACGGCTTTGGCCACGTGCGCGTGGTGGGCGTCCAGAACGAGTTCTTCGGCGGTAACGTGGCTGTCGCGGGCCTGCTGGCGGGTCGAGACGTGCGGTCGGCGGTCGCAGATCTCGACGAGGATCGGCTCTTGCTGCCCGACGTATGCCTGTCGGGTGGACGCTTCATCGACGGCGTGGCGATCGAGGAGCTCGACGCACGGGTCGAGGTCATCGAGACGAACGGGTGGGCTCTACGACGCGCACTCGAGCGGGGGCGGGCAGCGTGAAGCGCGTCGTCATCGTTGGCCGCCCGAACGTGGGCAAGTCGAGCCTGTTCAACCGGATCGTCGGGCGTCGCGACGCGGTGGTCGAGGAGCGACCGAAGGTGACGCGTGACGCGAAGGAGTCGATCGTGCAGTGGCGCGGCGTGTCGTTCGTGCTCGTCGACACCGGAGGGTACCTCCACGGTGCGAGGGGCCTCGATGCGGCCGTGTCGGCGATGGTGGAGACGTCGCTCAAGCGAGCCGACCTGGCTCTCGTCGTCGTCGACGCGCGGGTTGCGCCAACCGACGAGGACGCTGAGGCAGCGCGAGTCGTGACCCGCTCCTCTGTGGCCTCCGTGCTCGTCGCGAACAAGGTCGACGCCGAGGTCCACGGCCTCGAGGTCTGGGAGTATCTCCGGCTCGGCCTTGGAACCCCGCTGAGCGTCTCTGCGGTGCACGGGCGTGGCATCGGCGAGCTCCTCGATCGCGTCGTCGAGGAGCTCGGTGTCCACGAGGACGACGAGCGACCGAGCGAGGCGGCGATCTCGGTTGCGATCGTCGGTCGCCCGAACGTGGGCAAGTCGAGCCTGTTCAACCGACTCGTTGGCGAGGAACGCGCGATCGTCTACGACCAGCCGGGTACCACGGTCGACTCCATCGACACCGTGGTGGAGACCAGCGAGGGACGGATTCGCTTCGTCGACACTGCAGGACTGCGGCGTCGAAGTCGTTTCGAACCGGGCACTGAGTACTTCTCCATGGTGCGCACCTTGGCAGCGATCGACCGAGCCGACGTCTCGTTGCTCGTCGTCGACGCGACCGAGGGTGTCACCGCCTGGGATCAGCGTCTCGTCGAGCGCATCGATGCGGCCGGCTCACCCGTCGTCGTGGTGCTCAACAAGTGGGACCTCCTCGACGAGGAGGGCAAGCGTCGCATCGAGCACGACGTCAGCGAACGGTTGGCCTTCGTCGCGGGTCTCGAGCCGGTGCGGACCTCGGCGCGCTCGGGGAGAGGGGTGCACCGCATTCTGCCTGCGATCGCAGCTGCTCGGGCCGACTACGAGCGGCGCATCCCTACCGCGGTGCTCAATCGCTTCGTCGCGCGCGTGCAGGCAGAGAACCCAGCACGAGAGGGACGCATCCTCTACGCGGTGCAAGGTGCTGCACGTCCGCCTACCATTACCCTCTTTGCGACGCGAACCTTGGCACCTGCGTACCTTCGGTTTCTCGAGCGTCGGATCCGAGAGGAGTTTGCGATGCACCAAACGCCGATCAAGCTCCGAGTTCGCCGCCGCGGAGCGTGAGGGGCTCGCGTGGACGCCTACCGACGCATCGCCGAGCAGGCAGAGGCGATCAAGTACGGCTGGCCGCAGTCGGTGGAGGAGCGCCTCAGGGCGAGTGGCAAGCTCCACGCTCGGGAGCGCATCGGACTCCTCGTCGATCCGGGGAGCTTTCGCGAGGACGGTCTGTTCGCCAACGCCCTCGAGCCGTCGCTACCTGCCGACGGCGTCGTCACCGGGACCGCGACGATCGAGGGGCGGCCCGTGGCCATCATGGCGAACGACCAGACGGTCAAGGCTGGCAGCTGGGGGGCTCGGACGGTCGAGAAGATCGTTCGACTCACTGAGCTCGCCTACCGCGATCGTCTTCCTGTCATCTACCTCGTCGACTCGGCGGGAGCTCGCATCACAGATCAGGTCGAGCTGTTCCCCGGACGTCGGGGTGCTGGGAGGATCTTTCGCAACCAGGTTCGACTCTCCGGACGGGTACCCCAGGTCTGCTGCCTGTTCGGCCCCTCAGCGGCCGGCGGTGCCTACATTCCGGCGTTCTGTGACGTCGTCTTCATGGTCGAGGGCCACGCGTCGATGTACCTCGGCTCCCCTCGCATGGCCGAGGTGGTCATCGGTGAGCGGGTCTCACTCGAGGAGATGGGCGGCGCCCGGATGCACGCCACCGTGTCGGGGTGCGGAGACAACCTCGTCGCTGACGACGCGGCGGCGCTGCGCGCCGCTCGCGACTTCTTGTCGTACCTCCCCTCGCACTGTGACGAGCAGCCACCGCGTGAGGAGCCCGGTGAGCCGCTCGCGCCGCTCGACGCGAGCGTGATTCCCGATGCGCCACAGCAGGGCTACGACATCCATCGCGTCATCGAACGCATCGTGGACGCAGGTAGCTTCTTCGAGCTCAAGCCGCTGTTTGCGCCAGAGCTCGTGGTGGGCTTCGCACGTCTCGAGGGCGACGCAGTCGGCATCGTCGCGAACAACCCAGCCGTCAAGGGTGGGGTGCTGTTTGTCGACTCGGCTGACAAGGCGGCTCGCTTCGTGTGGCTCTGTGACGCGTTCAACGTGCCGCTCGTGTTCCTCGCGGACGTGCCTGGCTTCATGATCGGCTCGCAGGTCGAACGCCAAGGGATCATCCGCCACGGCGCCAAGATGATCACCGCGGTGGCTGAAGCTACGGTGCCAAAGATCAGCGTGATCGTGCGCAAGGCCTACGGCGCGGGCCTCTACGCTCTGTGTGGCCCAGCGTTCGATCCGGACGCGACGCTCGCGCTCCCCGGTGCGTCGATCGCGGTCATGGGACCCGAGCCAGCGGTGAACGCGGTGTACTACAACAAGATCCACGAGATCGAGGATCCACAGGAGCGGGCCGCGTTCATCGCGCAGCGGCGTGCGGAGTACGAGCGTGACGTCGACCTCGTACGGCTCGCGGCTGACCTCGTCGTCGACGCTATCGTGCAGCCTGACGACCTGCGGGCGGAGCTCGTCGCTCGGCTGCGACGAGCCTCGGCGAGAGATCGCTCGTTCTCTGAGCGGCGGCACGGTGTGCCACCGGTCTAGGCGTGGACGCCGAGGCTAGGCTGGAGGCATGCCCTGGTGCGAGACCTGTGAGCGCTTCCAGGACGCGACCGACCTCGACCGCGAGGGCCACTGCCCGGGGTGCGGGAGCGTCATCGCGCCGCCGAAGCGGACGCCATGGCACTTTAAGTTGCTCCTCGTGGCGACCGTGATCTACCTGACGTACCGACTCGTCCAGCTCATTCTGTGGTTGCACCATGTCCTCTAGCGAGCGACGGTGGCAGCCCTCACGCGAGGGGTTTCTCGAGGAGCTGGCCGACGGCGTCTGGGCCTACGTGCAGCCGGATGGGTCGTGGTTCCTCAGCAACGCAGGGCTCATTCGAGCCGGCGAGGTGGTCGTGCACGTGGACTCGGCTGCGACGGTGCGGCGTACCCACGCGCTGCGCGCTGCGGCCGACGCGCTTGGGTTGCCGCGGCGCCGCGTCGTCATCGCGACGCACCACCACGGCGACCACACCAACGGCAACGCGACGCTCGACCCAGAGCTGCTCGTCGCTCACCGCAACGTCCCTCAGGAGCTCGCCGAGGCGATCCTCGTGCCTCCGCCCGGCGTCTTTAGTCCCGTCGACTGGGGAGTCGTCGAGGTGCGATCGCCAGACCTCCTCGTCGACGGCTGGCTCGGTCTCGAGCTCGGCGGGCGCACGCTCGAGGTGGCGGCTCGCGGCCTACCCGCTCACACCCGTGGCGACGCGGTGGTGTGGCTGCCAGCTGCGAAGGTGCTCTTTGCGGGGGACCTCTGCTTCGTCGGGGGGACGCCCTTCGCTCTCGGTGGCTCGGTCGCTGGTTGGATCGAGACCCTCGCGTGGCTCCGCGGTTTCGACGCTGACGTCGTCGTGCCGGGGCACGGCCCCGTCGCGACGATGCAGGCGCTCGAACCGGTCGAACGCTACCTCCGCTTCGTCTGGCACGTCGCTCACGAGGCCCACGAGGCCGGCGTCGGGCCGCTCGAGGCCGCGCGATCGGTCGATCTTGGCGAGTTCGGCGACTGGCGTGATCCCGAGCGGATCGTCGGCAACCTCCACCGAGCTCTCGCTGAGCTGGGTGGGGGAGAGGTGGACGTGCTCGCAGCCTTCGGCGACATGATCGCCTTCAACGGCGGGCGCCCCCTCACCTGCTACGCCTGAGCACGGCGACCTCGAGTGTGCCGTGCGCTCAGGACTTAACCCAGCCTGCTTGCCGTGCCGATGCAAGCGGCATGCTTCGTCGCCTTGCCTCGTCGCGGTCACGGCTCCGGGCGCTGTGCGCAGCAGCGCTCGACGCCGTCGAGATTCCCGTCATGCTGGCTGAGCCAGAGGGTGAGCACCGCATCATCTACGAGAACCCTGCAGCCAAGGCGCTCTTTGCCCAGCACGCAGCCGAGCTCAACGAGGGGCTGCGCGGTGCGGACGTTCGTGACGCCCTCGGCCAGAGCATTCACCGCTTCCATCGCAACCCGCGGGCGGTGGAGGCGGTGCTCGAGCGTCTTCGCCAGACGCACGAGACGCACGCCGCTCGCATCGAGCTCGGCGGGCGGACCCTCGAGACCCACGTCCGCGTCGTCCGCGACGGCGACCGAGTCCTCGGCTACCTCGCCCACTGGTTCGATCGCACAGCAGAGCTCGACGCAGCTGCCCGCAGCGCGCGCGAGGCGCGCGAGAGCCGAGATCGCCTGGCCCACGGCGTCGCGCAGATCGCTGCCGCACTCGAGGAGCTGCGCGCTTCGGCGCACGAGGTTGCGACGGCGAGCGCGGTCCTTCGCGAGACGTCGACGACGGTGAGCGAGGCCGCCAACCACGGTGATGGGGCGGTCGAGCGCGTGATCAGCGCAGTCGAGGTGATGTCGGAGCGAATCCGCTCGACGGCGCAGGCGCTCAGTGCGCTCGCCGAGCGCGCCCAGAGCCTCGACGGCGTGGCCAGCGCGATCGGTGGGATCGCTGACCAGACGAACCTGCTCGCGCTCAACGCGGCGATCGAGGCCTCGCGCGCCGGCGCCGCTGGGCGTGGGTTTGCCGTCGTTGCTGACGAGGTTCGTCAGCTCGCAGGACGAGCAAGCGAACTCGCGCGAGAGATCGCGGCCGGCATCGGAGAGGTGCGCGGTGGGGTCCGCGACGCGGTGAACGTCATCGAGGCGGGGTTGGAAGAGTCCGCTCGCAGCGTCGAGCTCGGCGAGACCGCCCGAGGTGCGGTTGGGAGCATTCTCGAGGGAACCGAAGGTGTCCAGCGCCGCATCGAAGAGATCGCGACGGCGATGAGTCAGCAGCAAGAGGCGGTGGAAGAGATCGCTCGGCGCCTGCACGACGTCGTGCAGGCGAGCTCGCTCGACGGCGAGCAGTCTGCGTCGCGACAGTCGACGACCGCGCGCGATCGCTTCCGGGTTGGCCAGCGAGAGCGCTAGTGCGCGCGCTCGTCCTCGGAGGCGCGCCGAGCTCGGTAGACTCGCCACCAGCGGGCTGTGGCGCAGCTTGGTAAGCGCGCTTGACTGGGGGTCAAGAGGTCCCGGGTTCAAATCCCGGCAGCCCGACGGCGGTCGTTGCCGGCCGAGAGCTGCGAGCGCTGGTCGCTGATAGGGCGAGCCTTGGTGCGCAGGCTCGGCCGATCAGCGAGGTGGCGTGGGTGAGCCGCCAGGCTGTCGGGGCGCCGACCTCCGCCCTGTGGCGGTGGGTGGGGGTTGAGGCGTGCGGTGGGGGCGAGAGCGCTCCGACGAGCACTGCCAAGACCGACGTGCTCGCCTGGCCAGGGCTGCTCGGTCCGTCGCCGCGATCGGCGGCTGTGGCCACGCCAGGCCGATGCGGTCGCGTGAGCTCGCGGGGTCCAGGTGAACCTCGCGGTGCCGGCGGGCGCTGAGGAGCGTTCCGAGCTAGGAGCCGTCGTCGTCGCGTCGAGCGTCTCGCGTGCCAGACGTCGGTGGGAATGGTTGAGCTCCACGGAGCGTCGTCACGGAGGTGGTGCGTGCTCGACGACACAGCGGCAAGCGGCCAGGGCGACCAAGCCAGCTCGACGAGCGGCCCTGTGAGCAGTGCGCGAGGCCGATGCGCTGGCGCCGACGATGGGCTCGAACGTGGGGTGACCTTCGTTACTGCAGCGAGCGCTGTCGACGCTCGGCCCGAGCGGCCCGGGTCCGGGCGAGGCGGAGCGGGTGAACGTCGACCAACTGGTCGTGGTCCTCGGCGACCAACTCGACCCAACCTCGCGCCTCATGCGCGAGGCCGACCGACGACGCGACGTGCTCGTGATGGCTGAGGTCGCCGAGGAGTCGCTCGCGCCCCTGTCGTCGAAGGCGCGCACGGCGTTCTTCCTCTCCGCGATGCGGCACTTTGCCCGAGAGCGTCGTGGCGAGGGTTGGCGTGTGCACTACTCGGCCCTCGACGACCCCACGTCACGGGGGACGCTCGCCGGCGCTCTCGAGGCGGCGATCGAGGCCTTCGGGCCTCGTCGCATCGTTCTGCTTCGTCCGGGAGATTGGCGTGTGCTCAGCGCGCTCACCGCGGTTGCTGCTCGGCACGGCTGTGGGATGCGGGTCGTCGAAGACGACCACTTCCTCACTGACCTCTCGACGTTCGCCGAGTGGCGGGAGCGCGAGGCGGGCCCGGTGCCTGAGCTGGCTCCAGAACCGTGGCCGAGCCTCCGCCTCGAGCGGTTCTACCGGTTCCAACGTCGTCGTCTCGGCCTCCTCCTCGACGAGCGAGGTCGTCCGGTCGGTGGGCGGTGGAACTTCGACGCTGCCAATCGACGCTCGTTCGGCCGCGGGGGGCCGCCGCCGGTCCCCGTGCGGCGCGGCGAGACGCCCGACGCCACGACGAGGGCGGTGATGAGGCTCGTCCAGAAGGCACTCGCAGACCTCCCCGGGGGGCTCGAGCACTTCGACTGGCCGGTGACGAGGACTGCCGCTCTGGCAATGCTCGACGACTTCGTCGAGCACCGCCTCGATGGCTTTGGACCGTGGCAGGACGCGCTCTGGCCTGGATCCTCGACGCTGTGGCACTCTCGGCTCAGCGCTGCGCTCAACGTCAAGCTGCTCTCGCCACAGGACGTCGTGGCTCGCGTCCTGCGGGCGTGGAACGAGGGTCAAGCTCGCCTCGAGAGCGTCGAGGGTTTCCTGCGCCAGATCGTAGGCTGGCGCGAGTTCGTCCGCGGTATCTACTGGAGCTTCGCGCCGCGCTACCACGCAGCCAACGCGCTCGGTGCCCGCAACGCGCTCCCTCAGTGGTTCTGGACAGGCGACGTCGAGGCACGCTGTCTACGCGACGCGCTCTCCGTGTCGCTCACCACGGGCTACGCCCACCACATCCAGCGGCTCATGGTCATCGGATTGGCGGCCATGCTCCTTGGTGTCGATCCGCGCGAGGTGCAGCGGTGGTTTCTCGCGGTGTACGTCGACGCTGTGGACTGGGTCGAGACGCCCAACGTCGTGGGACTCAGTCAGTACGCCGACGGCGGAGTCGTAGCGTCCAAGCCCTACGTCGCCAGTGGCCGCTACGTTGCGCGCATGAGCTCC
>SIRY01000008.1 GCA_004366215.1 Actinomycetota bacterium
CGGTGGTAGCCGCACCATCGAGCGGAGCACTGCTCGGAGTCGCGGTCCTACCGCAAGCGCGGACCTGGCAGCACGCCATGACCGTCGGGACTCGGCTCGCTGCGATCGCTGATCGTCAGCCGATTCCGAGCTACTCACCGATCTCTCTGCGCCACGGCCGGCGGCGACTCGCAGTGCACCTACGCATCGCGCGCTACGTCGAGCGTCACTCGTGAGGCTGCGACGGGCGCGACGCTACGTCGGTGCCACGGGCTCGGTCCGTAACGCTCGAGCGCAGCTCGGTGCGCGCGCGTGCCGTAGCCCTTGTGGCGTGCAAAGCCGTAGTGCGGTGCGAGGGCATCGAGCGCAACCATGAGACGATCGCGAGCCACCTTCGCCACGATCGACGCCGCCGCGATGAGCGGATGGCGACGGTCGCCGTGCACGACACACTCGACCCCTCGAGTTCCCACGTAGGGATCCGTACCGTCAAGCAGCACAAGCTCCGCCGGCACGAGCTCGAGGGCCCGTTGGGCCGCACGTCGCAGGGCCTCGCGCAGGCCGAGCAGATCAATCTCGGCAGGGCTAGCGCTACCGAGGCCGATGACGAACCCATCGCCCCAGACGGCCTCTACGAAGGCCTCGCGTCGCCGCGGCGAGAGAGCCTTTGAGTCCTGAAACGAGCCATCGCCCACCGAGAGGAGGTGCTCGAGGGGACCCGTCGGCCCGCTGACAGCGCCAACGACCACCGGCCCTGCCCACGCACCGCGTCCGACCTCGTCGACGCCCACCTCACGTCCGTTCGGACTCACCACGCTCGGAGCCTACACTCGCCCCTCGGTGTCGCTCGCTCACGTGCTCGTGTTCCAACGTTCGCTCACGGCCGCCAAGTCGCGCCTCGCGCCGGTGCTCACGTCGGCGGAGCGTTCCGCGCTCGTACGCGCCTCGCTCGAGCGCGTTGCGATGCGCGTCGGCCGTGAGCGCTGCTTGGTGCTAGCCGAGGACGCGAGCGTCGGATCCCTGGCCCACGATCTCAACCTCGAGGTCATCGAGCAAGCCGACTGCGACCTCAACAGTGCCCTGCGAGCAGCAAGCGACGCGCTCGCAGGCGACCTCCTCGTCGTCCCAGCCGACTTACCGCTCTTTGAGCTCCCAGACACTCCTGAGGGCGTCGGCGCGGTCGCCCCAGATCACCACCTCACCGGCACGAGTGCCCTGTGGCTTCCGGATCCCCACGACGGTTTTTCGTTCTCATTCGGTCCCGGCTCACTCCTGACGCACCTCGCTGCGCTCCGGCACCACTACGGTGACGCACGCCTCATGGGCAACCGCTTCCTCCTCGACATTGACACAGCCGAGGACCTCGTGCTCGCCGCCACGCTCTGCGACCTCGACCCTGCGCTCCGCTGGCCACGCGAGATCGACCACCTCCTCAGTCCCGCGGCGGATCGGAAGGCGCGGTGACTCGGCAGGCGACGACGCTGCGTCAGGCCGATGGGGTCGCCTTTCAGCTGAGCACACCTCGGCGCGAGGAGACTGCGCCGCTCGAGACCCCCGACCGCGTGCTCGCCATCGGGGCTCACCCTGACGACGTCGAGCTCCTCGCGGGCGCCACCGTGGCGCGCTGGGCGAGAGCCGGCGCGGCGGTCACGATCGTCGTCGCGAGTGACGGGCGAGCCGGCACGTGGGACACGGCACTCGACGACGCAGAGCTTGCGGCTCAACGGGCACGAGAGGCCCACCAAGCCGCCCAGATCCTGCATGCCGACCTGTGGCTCCTCGGCGTTCCAGACGGTCGACTCGCGCATACCCACGACCTCTCCTGGCGCGTAGCCGCGGCCATTCGACGGGCGCGGCCTGACGTCGTGCTCGCCCACGACCCATGGCACCCGAGCAGGAGTCATCCGGACCACCGTGCGATCGGCCTCGCCACGCTCGACGCGCTCGCGCTGGCTCGCGAGCCCGTCTGGAGCCCGTGGCTCCACAGCGCGCACCGCCCGACCGCCGTCCTCTTTTTTGAGACGCCGGCCCCGAACCACGCCGAGCCGGCCGATGCCACGTCGCTCGCCCTCAAGGTCGAGGCGCTCGCCTGCCACCGGTCGCAGTACCGTACGACGTACGGGATCCGCGCTGGAGACGATCCCAAGGCCGTCCTCAGCCTGCGAGTCGAGGCGCGCATGCGCCACGACGCTCAAGTAGTCGGCGCTTCGAACGCCGCGTTGACCGAGAACTTCCGCATCGTCGACGATCTCTAGAGCCCACCCGTCTCACCGCGTCGACGGTGAGGGCTGTGGCCCGAGGTCCCGCCTCGGAGCTTCAGTGCACCTGGCGCTCGTAGCCTTCCCAGTACGGAGCGCGCAGCTTATACTTCTGCAGCTTGCCGGTCGCGGTACGAGGGAGGGTGTCGCGGAACTCGATCGAGGTCGGACACTTGTAGTGGGCAAGGTGGCTTCGGCAGAACTCACGGAGCTCTTCAGGCGTCGCGCTCGCTCCTGGCCGAAGGACTACCAGCGCCTTGACCGTCTCACCCCACTTCTCGTCCGGCACGCCGATGACTGCGACCTCAGCGACCGCCGGATGCTGAAAGAGTACGTCCTCAACCTCGATCGATGAGACGTTCTCGCCGCCGGAGATGATCACGTCCTTCTTGCGATCGAGGATCGTCAAGTAGCCGTCACTCAAGATCCCACCATCGCCCGTGTGGAACCATCCCTCGGCGAGCGCGCTCGCCGTCTCATCTGGCTGGCGCCAGTACCCCTTGAAGACGACGTTCGAGCGCGCGAGCACTTCTCCGTCCGGGGCGCACCGCAGCTGCACGCCGATAGCAGGGGTGCCAGCCCGCGAGAGCCGTCGCGCAGCCTCGGCCTCGGCCAGGTCATCCCACTCGCGAGGGCGCCGATTGACCGTGAGGAGAGGCGACGTCTCGGTGAGGCCGTAGATCTGGGTGAACTCCCAGCCAAGCTCGGTCTCGACCCGCTCAATCGTCCGTGAAGGCGGCGGCGCGCCAGCCACGACGATGCGAACCCGGCGAGCACCTGGAATCGGCTCGCCGAGCTCACGCCGCCGCTCCGCGGCGGCCAGCACGGCCGACCACACCGCAGGCGCGCCGCAGGCAAGCGTGACCCCGTGGTCGCCGACGCGTCGCAAGATAGCCTCGCCGTCGATCTTGCGAACCACGATGTGGGTCGCCCCCATGCCTGTCGCCGCGTACGGCATACCCCAGCCGTTGGCGTGAAACATGGGGAGCGTGTGCATCAAGACATCCCGGTCCTGCACACCTAGGTGCCACCCGAACACCGTTGCGTTGACCCAACAGTTGCGATGTGTAAGCTCGACACCCTTGGGGCGCGAGGTAGTACCGGAGGTGTAGTTGATGGAGGCAGTGTGGTTCTCATCCGGCTCCCACGCCGGCCCCACTTCGTCCGGGCCGGCAGGGGCGAAGAGCTCAGCGTCCTCAGTACCGTCCATGACGACGACGGAGGTGCCGGAGATGGATCCGAACGTCGGCGCGAACTCCGGATCGACGAGCAGCAGCGACACCCCCGCATGCTCA
>SIRY01000009.1 GCA_004366215.1 Actinomycetota bacterium
CGGGCCCGCCGGCGGTGGTGGGCCGCGTCGCGCGAGCCATCGAGCGGCGCAGAGCGGAGGGTGATGGCGATTGGGAACTTACAGACGATGTTGAGGGCGCCCACGTCGTCGTCGTGGCGGCGCGAGATGGTGAAGGGCTTCGTGCGGTTCGCGCGCGACGAGAGCGAGGCGAGCGATTCGTCGTGGTCGCCTACGTCGACGAGGTCGACGGAGGGCTCTGGCGTCGAGCTGAGCAGCTCGGTGCTGATCGAGTGGTCAACGTCGGTGCCTTGACCAAGGTGCTCGCAGAGATCATGAGTGCCCCGGAGGAGGTCGCCCGAGGCCTCGTCGTCGCGCGTGTGAGCGAGGTAGCAGGCCGGCTCGGCGTCATCGCGACCTTCGAGGCGGGAGGGGGGCCGTGGATGCTCCGCAGAGTCGAGGGACGCTGGGTCTGCCTCGAGGCTCGGTGTCCCCACCAGGGCGCGAGTCTTGACAGCGTGAGCTGCGAGGACGGGCTGTTGACCTGCGAGGCGCACGGATCGCAGTTCGACTGCGTGAGCGGAGCGCGATGCCGGGGCCCCGCCGATCGCGACCTTTGGGCGCTCAGCGTGGTCGTCGAGGGTGACGCGATCGTGGTTCGGGGGGTCGACGCCGCGGTGCGCCAGGAGCGCTAGGGAAGCTCCTCGATCGGCGTCCACGGCGGGTCGGCGCCTCGGCGCTGGCAGGTCGCGCGTGCGAGGCGAATTCCGGCCTCGATCGCCTCTGGGAGAGCGGAGACGACGCTCGACCGCTCGATCTCCCGTCGGACGAGTGAGGTGACGACGCCGCCGAGGAACGCGTCGCCGGCTCCAACCGTGTCGACGACGTCGACCGCGGCAACGGGGAAGCTGCGCTGGCCGGCGTGGCACGCGAGGATCACGGGCTGGGCGCCTTGGGTGACGATCACAGCGTGAGGCCCAGTACCGAGGATCGCCTCGATGGCAGCTGGTAGGTCGCGATCAGGGTAGCACCACGCGAGGTCCTCGTCGGAGGCCTTGACGACGTCGCACGCTCGGAGCACCTCGAGGAGCCGTTCGCGGTAGCGGGCGTGGTCAGCAGTCGCATCGGGGCGCACGTTCAGGTCGACGATCCGTAGGCCTCTGTAGCCTGCGAGCCGGTCGAGGACGGCGCCGGCGACGTGCTCGAGGGCGAAGGTGAGGCCGCCGGTGACGAGGTAGGGAGCGTCGAGCGGGGTCGCGCAGATGGCGCTCGACGCGAGAGGGTCGCCAAACGACGTGTCGCTGAGGTAGAAGCGGTAGCGAGCGACGCCGGCCTCGACCAGCGCGAGTGCGATGCTCGGCGGTCGCGAGGAGCGCCAGGCCGAGCGTACGTCGACGCCGTCGAGGCGCAGCCGTTCCTCGATGAGCGACCCGAGAGCGTCGCAGCTGAGCCCGGTGACGAGGCTGCTTGCGACTCCCTGGCGAGCGAGCGTGCGCGCCACCGTCGCCGGCCCGCCTCCGACGACGAGCCTGGCCGCAGCAGTCTCCTGCTCGACGAGGCAGTCGATGAGGACCTCGCCGAGCACGACAACGGATGACGTTGTCACGCTCGCAGGTTAGCGCCCAGGGCGTTCGGGCTCGAGGGAGAACGCGAGCTCGGGACAGAGCTGGACCGCGAGGCGCACGCCAGGGTCGTCGGGGTCCACCATCGGATCCACGACGAGCGGGTAGTGCCACCGATCGAGTCGGAGGTTGGCTGGGAGCAAGGTCGCGCAGGTTCCGTGACCCCGACAACGAGTTGGGTCAATGACGATCCGTCTTGCGTGAACCATGGTGCACCTCGAGGTCTGAGAGTCCGAACGGAGTAGAGTGACACCCCCGTTCGCGATGACGTGCGAGTGCCGTCTCGCAGCTCGCTACCGAGCGGGCGAGCTGCGCGGCGGCGTCGGGCAACGCGCAGGCCCCGCGCCGTTCGAGGAGGCCTGCGAGCTCGAGCAGGCTCGAGCTCGCGTCGCCCCGACGTAGGGCCTGCGCGAGCTCTGGTACCCCGTTCGTGCAGGGACCGCACTGCTGTGCTCGTTTCGACGCGAGGTAGGCGACGACCTCGGTCGCAGCACAGACCGTACAGTCGGCGCCGGGGGCGACCACGATGTTGCCAGCGCCGAGTGCCAGCTCGTCAGGCTCAGTTGCTCGGCCGACGAGATGGCGATCGAGGAAGGCAGGGTCAAAGGTGGCTCCGAGGCTGCCGAAGCATCCTCCGACGAGTACGAGGCCGCGAGGAGCGCCGACCACGTCGAGGAGCTCACGCAGGGTGGTGCCAGGAGCGATCTCTGCAACCACGGTCGCGGTCCCTGGGACGTGGAGCGACACGAGTCGACTCGATCGCTCGCTGCCCCGCGTGCCGAGGTTTGCGTGCCAGGTAGAGCCAAAGCGGTGGCAAAGCGCCCACTGCGCGAGGGTCTCGACGTTGGAGACGAGCGTTGGTCGTCCTCGGTAGCCGCGCTCCGTGACGCGCCGACGTTGGAACCGTGGCACGGCCCGGCGACCTTCGAGCGCACTGATCGCTGCGGTCTCTTGTCCAACGAGGTAGTGCGGCGTCACCACGACGATCTCGACCTCAAGGCCTCGCTCGGCGGCCGCAGTCGCGAGGCATCGCTGAGCATCGGGTTCCTCGACGACGACGAAGAGGTCGGTGGTACCGAGTGTGGCTCCAGCGAGTTCGAGTCCGTCGAGGACGAGGTGCGGCGCGTGCGTCATGAGCGTGACGTCTTTGAGGGCACCGGGCTCGCTCTCAGCACCGTTCGCGATCACGACGGCCCGGCCGCGAGCCTCCTGCACCGTGCGGAGTTTGCGATCGAGGGGGAAGCCAGCCCCACCCCGGCCGAAGATGCCGCTCGCGCTCGCAAGCGCCGCACGCGGTGCAGGCAGGGGGCCAAAGAGCTCGATGTGCGCCTCGAAGCTCGTAGGAGGCGCTGCGGGGTCGGTGAGCGCGACGTGCCCTCCAGGCAGCACCCTCGACCAGCCAGCGCTGAGGCGTGCTGGACCCTGAGGAGGCGCGACGACCCTCACTGGTCAACTCCGCCGGACGTGTCGTCTCCCTGGGGCAGCCCCGACGCCGTCGCGCCCACTGTCGCGCGTTGGAAGGAGACGGTTCCGCTGACTGAGGTACCAAGGAGCGTGAGCTGGGCGGTGCCGAGGACCGTTGCCTGGGGGCACGAGAGCGAGAACGTCACGGCCTGAGCCGCGATCGCGGTCACCGAGCCGGCGCAGAGAGTCGGCGCCGTCGACGTTCCAAGGTGCACCACCGCTCGCTCGACGGCGAAAGCGCCGTTCGAGGCCTGGCCGAAGAGGTCGAACCGGAGACGCTCGTCGGTGTTGGCGACCGTCGTGTTGACCACGAGGTCCGTCGTGGAGCCGCTCGCGACGGTCTCGGCGCTGCCGCTCAGCGTACCGCCGAAGGGGATCGCCGAGACGGCGCCGCTGCTGTGAGTGGTGGACGTCGTGACGCCGTCGACCTTGCGCGCCCAGCCAGGGGCGAGCGGTCCGACGCGAGCCCACAGACCTACGAGGCTCGGGACCGCGATGAGCCCCGACGTGCCGGCGATACGAACCGCGTGCGACAGGTCGGGGTCACGCGCGAGCCGGATCGCTCCAAGCGTAACGACCGCCAACGTTGCCACCCCGTAGAGCCCGAGGACGACGGTCGTGCGTGAGTCCGATCCGCTACCGAGTCCGTGCACGATGGCGAGACCCAGCACGAGCCACACGAGGCTGTGGGTGCGCTTCCAGACGCGAAAGCCGAGGAGGTGGCGTACTAACGAGGTTGCTACGACGACGAGGAGGCCGTCGAAGGCAAGGGTACCGAACCCGATGAAGGCGCGCCTGT
>SIRY01000010.1 GCA_004366215.1 Actinomycetota bacterium
CGAGTCGTACTACCCGCTACGGATCGAGCGCTGGGAGACGGTCGCAGACAGCGGTGGGCCGGGACTGCACCGCGGAGGCAACGGTGTCGACGTGGCCTACAGGTTCCTCGAGCACGGCACCATCACCATCCACGACGATCGCTGGCTGACGTACCCCTGGGGTGTGAACGGCGGCAAACCCGGGGCGCGTGGGCGCAAGTGGATCGAGCGCGCTGACGGGCGACGCGAGGTGCTACCGAGTAAGGTCCACGACGTCGAGGTGCACCCGGGCGATCTGTTGCACTTTGTGACGTGGGGTGGCGGCGGCTGGGGCGATCCTCTCGCCCGAGACCCGCAGCTCGTTGCGAAGGAGGTCCGCCGAGGCCTCGTCACCGTCGAAGGTGCCCGTCGCTACGGCGTCGTGTGCTCAGCAGATGGTGAGCTCGACCACGAGGCGACTCAGGAGCTGCGCGAAGCGATGCGCCGTGAGCGCGGAGCAACGCTGCCTCTCTTCGACATGGGCCCACCGCTACCAGAGATCCTCGCGAACGCAGAGCGAGAAACTGGTCTGCCAGCGCCTCGGCTCCCGACGGCTCGTGCGAGCAGGGTGCGCTGATGGCGACGCACGCAGGGTGCCGCAGCGACGACACGGACACGCCACCTGGCCTCGAGGACCTCACCGCAAACTACGAGCGCGGCGGGTTCGTGGCGAGCTTGAGTCCGGGGCGACGGCCGGCGTTACTCTGCATCGACTTCATTCGAGCCTACTTCGAGGCGGACTCGCCGCTCGACCTCGGATCACGTGCGTGCCTCGGCGCAGCGCGCGACGTCCTCGAGCTCGTTCGAGCGGCCCGCCTGCCGGTGGTGCACACTCGAGTCGTCTACCACGACAGCGGAGTGGACGGGGGCCTGTTCGTCAAGAAGCTCCCGGTGCTCAGCGCCTTGACCGAAGGAGCGCCTCTCGGCGCGACGATGCCCGAGGTCGCACCGCAGCCTCACGAGCTCGTGGTCACCAAGCAGTACGCGAGTGCGTTCTTTGGAACGTCGCTCGCGAGCACGCTGAGGGCCCTCGGGGTCGACACCGTCATCATCACCGGCGTCACGACGAGCGGGTGCGTCCGGGCGACCACAGTCGATGCACTCCAGCACGGCTTCGTCCCCCTCGTCGTCCGCGAGGCCGTCGCAGATCGTCACTCGAGGCCGCACGAAGCCAACCTCTTCGACCTCCAGGCCAAGTATGCCGAGGTCGTCGACGTCGCTGCGCTCCGCGGCTGGCTAGCAGAACTCGTGGGAGGCGAGCCGCGACCGCGCTCGGCTTCGCGTTGAGCCGCCACTGAGCGTCCTCGTCCTAGACCGCTGCTCGTGCGACAGGGCAACCGCGACGCGAGCTCGCTCCGAGGAGCTCTGGCCGCCCTGAGTCTGAAGGCGAAGCAGCGTGAGCCCCGACCACGCGACGCGTGCCGTTACGCGCCTCGTACCGTCGCGCCCGCGACCAGCGTCACCTACGCGGCGCTCGAGGCCCCACGAGTCACCTAGGCACGATCTGCGAGTTCCGGCGGGGCGACGTGGAACATCCGGCGGACCACAGCGACCGCACCGGCCCCGCTCGCGACGACGGTGAGCAACCAGCCGGTGGCGTAGCCGCGTCCGATGAGAGCTCCTGCGAGGCTCGGACCGATCAGACCCGCGAGCCCGCGCGCAAAGTGGCTCACGCCGAAGTAGCGGCCTCGCAAGGACGGGGGAGCGAGTGCGGCCGTCAGCTGCGTCCGCAGCGGCGCGAGCAGCATCTCTGCGACCGAGAACGCTGCAGCGAACGTGACGAGGATGCCAGCGAGTTCGATCGCAGAGTGTAACCAGACGGTGCCGAGGAGCACGAGCCAGGACCCCGCGAAGGTCCCTGCACCGAGGAGCGCTGTGCGTCGCCAGCGCAGCCGCAGGACGAGGCGCGTGACCGGCTGCTGGAAGAGGACGATGAGCACGGGGTTCGTGAGGAACCCGAGTGCGATGAGCCGGGGCGAGGCGTGCAGGGCGATGCCGATGAGCGCGGGGACGCCGGTGTCGAACGATGAGTAGCTCGCGAGGGAGAGCAAGAGCCCGTAGGCGCCGACGAGCCAGAACACCTCAGAGCGCGCAGCGACCCGGTAGCCGCCCGCGTCACGCTCGTGCTCGGCGAGACGTTGGTTCGGCACGAGTCCGTAGCTGCAGGCGAGCGCAACTGAGGCGAGCGCGAGCGTGCCAAAGAGCACGTGGATCGCCGCCGGATTCGCCGTGCTCACGACGAGGGCGCCAACGACGATGCCGGCCCCGAAGCCGGCGTTGGCTGCCATGAAATCCCAGCTGAAGAACCTCGTCGGCACGAGGTCGCTCGGCAACACGCCGAGCAGCGCGTTCGAGCGCGCCGGGTAGCGCATCGTCGACAGACCAAAGAGTGCAAAACACAGCGCGACCGCAAGAGGGCTCCGCATTGGGATGACGCCCGCGTAGGCGACCGCCTCGAGCAGCGCGCCAAGCTGGGCTGTGCGTCTCGCGCCGAGGTGGTCCTGCAGCGTGCCACCGAGGAGCGCTCCGCCGAGCGAGCTGACCCCTTCGACGCCGATGACGAACCCGGCGAGCATGGTCGAGAAGTGCAAAACGTCGTGGAGGTAGAGGATCCAGTACGGGAACACCGCCCCCTGGGCGACGTTGAACGGGACGCTACTCAGCACAACCGCGAGTAGGCGCCGTCGGCTCGCGTGGCCGCGTACGGTGGACGACAAGGAACCCCTCACTTCGCCGGAGAGCAGGCTCCAGCCTAGCTGCAGCTGCCGCGTGCCTCATGCGCACGCTGCATAGCCACAGCGCCATGCACAACGATCGCCAGCGAGCCGATCGAGCGCACGTCCGGGCTCGCGGCTAGGCAGGGGCGCTGCGTGTGAGGAGCCACGAGGACGTCACAGGGGGACGCGACGCTACCGGGGGACCGAAGACCGACGTGCTCGCGAGCGCACGATCCGCGCGGTCGCGACGCAGGCCCTCACTCAAGGCCCACCAGCGCCTCGCGGCCCGACGAGTGACGACATCTTGATCCAAAGTCAGGCGTTCTGCCGATTGAACTACCCGCCACCCACGCTCACGAGCCTAGGCGCCACGTCCTCGCGCGAGTGCACGCGCGTTCCCCGAGCCGCCCCGGGCGCACCCAGTGCTCTCGGGTCGCAGTGAGCCGCCGTAGTGCAGGCGCGCAGCAGGCGGAGCTAATGGGTGACAGCGACAGGACCAGCGCTCCGGGAAGACCCGCGCGGCGAACTATGTTGCATGGTGCAAGGTTCTGCGCTGAGGAGGGGAGTCACTCGTGGCGAGCCAGGTCGAGACCGTACACTCCAGTGTGACCGATCATCCACAGCTCGCGCTCGCGGTGATCATGGCTGGCGTCTTGATCGCTGCAGTCGACACGACGATCGTCGTGCTCGCGCTCCCAGAGATCCAGCGAGGCCTCCACGTGGCCCTCGGCTCGGTGATCTGGGTGGTGATCGGCTACCTGCTGACGATCACGCTGCTTGCGACCCAGGTCGGCAAGCTTGGCGATCTCTTCGGTCGAGTGCGTATGTACGAAGCGGGCTTCATCGTCTTCATCGTCGGCTCGGCTCTGTGTGCGCTGGCGTGGAACGAGGCGGCGATCATCGGCTTTCGCATCCTCCAGGGCGTCGGTGGCGCACTCGTGTCGGCTAACTCAGGCGCCGTCATCGCAGACATCTTCCCTCCTGAGCGCCGCGGCCGCGCGTACGGCTTCAACGCGATCGGGTGGAGCTTGGGCGCCGTCCTTGGCATCGTGCTGGGCGGCGCGATCGTGACCTACGTGTCGTGGCGGTGGATTTTCTGGATCAACGTCCCGATCGGGATCCTTGCGGTGCTGCTCGCACTACGGGTGCTGCGCAACGAGCACGCCGAGCGTCGCCACCGGTTCGACGTCGGCGGCATGGTCACGCTTTGGGATCCTGTGGGGGGTGACGCAGCTCGTAACGAAGTCGCTCGATGCGACCATCCTCAGCTTCTTCGGCGCCGGGCTCGTTCTCCTCGCGATCTTCGTAGTCATCGAGCTGCGCCACCCCGAACCGATGGTGAACCTACGCATCTTCCGGGTGCCAACGATGACGCCGTCGCTGCTCGCGTCACTGTTTCAAGCGCTTGGAAACTACGCCGTCTTGTTCCTCGTGATCATGTACCTGCAGGGGCCACGCGGCTTGAGCGCGCTCGATGCGTCCTTGCTCCTCGTGCCCGGGTACCTGCTCGGTGGGGCGATCGGACCGGTCGCTGGGCGCGTCGCCGATCGCGTCGGACCGGCGGTGCCCGCCACCATCGGTCTACTCGTTCAGGTCGCAGCGCTGTTCCTCTACGCCCACCTGACGAACGACGCCACGCTGGCGCTCGTCGTGCTCGCGAGCATCGTCAACGGCATCGGCGGCTCGAGCTTCTTCCCAGCGAACAACTCGGCCGTGATGAAGGCGGCGCCTCCTGAGGTCTTTGGCATCGCGTCTGGCATGCTGCGGACCTTCTCGAACATCGGCATGGTGTTCTCCTTCGCCATCGCCATCCTCTCGGCGGCGCGCTCGATCCCACGTGGGCTCGCCTTTGCCATCTTCGTCGGGACGACGAAGCTCCAAGGGCATCTCGCCGACGTGTTCACCAAGGGCCTCCACGGTGCCTTCTACACCTCGATGGCGTTCCTCGTTGTCGCCGCGATCTTCTCCCTCATGCGTGGGCGGCGACGCTCGCCGGGGGCCAAGGCACCCGCCACTTCTGTCGCCGCGCAGTAGCAGATCGCCGGCGTGTCCCTGACCGAGCGAGCACGTCACACCGGTAGCGACGCGGTCGCGTCCCGCCAGCGCCAGTCGTGGTGGACGTATCGCCGCTGAGCAGGAGCCCCTCGGTCGTAGCTCACGTCAGGGAGCCGCCCGTGCGACGTGCCGTAGCCGAGGTCCTGAGCTGACAGTTGCACTCTCTCTGCGAGCGGCTACGTCGGCGCGCTGAGCCGTCGTGGCCTGGTGGAGGCTCGTTGACGGTCGGCCCTGTGGGTAGCCCGGCTCGATCGAGTGAACCTGTACGTTCGCGCCAGCACCCTCGACCCACTAGCTCGCCTCGATCACAGCTCACGCGCGACGTGGCGCTCACGCTGAGCGCTGCCAGGTCGGGTCGTACCCACGGTTCCACTCGCTGTGACGAGGCCGTCGCGAGCACACGAGGGCCTGCCGAGATCGTCGACGGTGATCCCGCCGGACTCGAGGACGTGACGTGCC
>ML178744.1:0-3843 GCA_004366215.1 Actinomycetota bacterium
AGCGACCCGTCGCGCGAGTCCTGCTGTGGGCCCACCGTCGTGGAGGCCTGTGAGGCTAGCACCCGAGCTGCCTTCGGAGCTGCGCTCTATGAGCAGGCGGGCATCGACGATGCGAGCATCGTGAGTGCGTCGCTTGGCTGCGGGGTGCCGACGGTCGTGGCAGATCTCCATCCCGGTGAGACGGTGTTGGACCTCGGCTCGGGGGCTGGTGGCGACGTGCTGCTCGCTGCGCGCCGCGTCGCCCCGACAGGTCGCGCGATCGGCCTCGACATGACCCCTGAGATGATCGAGCTCGCCGAGGCCAGAGCCTCCGCTGCCGGCGTGACCAACGTGGCATTCCTCCTTGGCTACCTCGAAGCGATCCCCTTGCCGGATGCGAGCGTCGATGTCGTGATCTCCAACTGTGTCATCAACCTCACTGCTGACAAGTCCGTCGTACTCGCCGAGGCGGCGCGGGTGCTGCGCCCCGGCGGCCGACTCGCCATCTCCGACGTCGTGGCCGACGCTGACATGGACTGCACAACCCGGGCCGACATGGCGGCCTGGACGGGCTGCATCGCCGGTGCTCTCACGGAGGCTGAGTTCCATCGCCTCCTCATCGAGAGCGGCTTTCGTCACGTCGAGGTCGCGCTCACCCACCGGGTCCACCGCCGCGCGTCGGCAGCGATCATCAGGGCTCGCCGGTGACCGCTCCTGCGGCCGACTCTTCGGGGACGTCTAGCTAGCTTCATCGGACCTCGGCAGGCTTGCGCATCCCGACTCAGGAGCCCATCGGGACACGGCATCACCTGCGAATCCGTGCGAGTTCCGGAGGAGCGTCGCTCGTTCGAAGCATCGCAGACTCGTTGTGCCTCGACCAGGCCCACCGTGCAGCACACGATGGCTGATCACTCACGCTCGAGCGCGTGGGCCCTAGCACAGCTCCACCCTCGCGTACGGTCATGACACCCAAGTGACGAGGTGGCTGCGCAGTCGGGGTACCGGAGCCGACGCCACCACGAGATCCCCGGGCCCCACCTGCGAGCTGCAAGGTCTCCCTCGCTGCGACGCTTGTGACGAGGTTGATCCTCGAGAAGCGAGAGGGCAGCCCACAAGCGAGCGCCGCTCGGTCTCAGGTACTGAGCCAGCCACCGTCACATGAGGTTCGTCGCTGCGCCGGGCCTGGTCGGTCCGCTACACTCTGGGGATCGCCGCTCTTAGTAACTCGTCGCGAAGAACACGGTTACGTGATGGTGGCAGCCATTCCCGCCGATGCCCTGCGTCGCCGTGGCGTTACGGCGGCGCCTGCGTTCGAGCACCGCGGAGCCCGTTTTCGACGAGCCCATTCGGGGTAACGACGAGGCAGCCGACCCGCCAACGCTGCCACACGGAGACCCGGAGCTCGCGACTCGAGCACGCGCTCGTGAGCGGCGTGCGGACACTGGAGCGAGGCACGCCTCGTTCCCACCACGTGACGACCTCGTGGATCACGCACTTCGGCACATGCGGGCGGCGTTGCTCTCGAGCCGACAGCACCTCAGCTGATGGCCGCAGACCGCCTCACGTCGTGTCGAGCGCTGAGCTGGCCCGCGGGGAGTGTCGCTGCGGGCAGCACGTCCCCACGCTTGTCCTCAAAGGCGAGCTTGGATGGCCCGCACGCTTCCCGAGTTGTCCTGCGTATCGGTGCGACAACGTCTCGACGGCGTCACGCGGACCCGAGCGGGACCTCGGGGAGCCGGCCCACCGGCGACATCCACACCCTCACCTCGCGAACGCTCAGAAGGTCGGACACATCGCACCAGAGTGTGTTCCGTTGGGCCGCATCGCAGGACGACTCACAACCTGCTATCGATACGACTTCAGGACCAGGACTCTCCTCGGCCAAAGGGGACGCAAGGCCCCTCGAGATCCCAGACCCACAGACTCTCAGGGACCCTTGCAGGCCCTCGATTCGAGCGTGCTTGAGATGCCTCGAAGTCGTGGCGGGGGCAGGATTCGAACCTGCGACCTTCGGGTTATGAGCCCGACGAGCTACCTGGCTGCTCCACCCCGCGTCGCGTCCACTACTCTAGCGGTGTTCGTCCTCCGTCCCGCCTCTTGCGACCATCCGACGACAGAACACCTGCCTCCACACGGACTCCCCGCACGCGGCGACCTCAGCGCAGCGTGCTCGGTCGGCCTGCTGCGACGCAAGAGTCACCCCAGCAGGTGGCCGCCTCCGCGCTGGCGTACCATCGGCCTGCCCCGTTCACTTCGCCGGACGTGCCTGCACCTGAAGCTGCGCGAGGATCTGACCGATCGCGTCCACGTCGCTCTGGTACAGCCCAAGGTTGCCCGCCTTCAGCGCTGCCTGGGCCGCCGCGTAGAGCTGATCAGCCTTGGCGAGCAAGCCGGCTGCTCCGGACGGCACGCTCCCCGGCGTTGCAGCCCTCGAGGCCCCCTGGACGCCACTTGGGACGGCGCCGAAGATGTCGCGTAGCACGCCCGCGAACGTCGGCTCCATAGCCACCTGCGTTCCATAGACGCCGATGACCTCTTTGATCTCAGGCAACGGGTTCGACTGACTTGACACGTACATCGGCCGCACCCAGAGCAGGTTTTGGCCGAGCGGCAACGCGGTCAGCCCTCCGAGCGTCACCGACGAGCCGTGCTGGTCGAGCAGCGTGATCTCTTGGGAGACGTTGGTAGCCGACACGATCCGAGAAGCGACGAGCGCCGGGCCGTCGATCTGACCAGAGCTCGGCGTCACGAGCGCCATGAGCTGCGTCGGATCCGTGGCCGACGCCTCGCCAAAGAGGAGCCCCGTCAGGTTCTGCTGGCCCCCACCCTGCGAGAACGGCACGAAGGCCTCCATGAGTGCGAGCGCCGGCTCGTTCGTGCCAGGCACCTCGGCCATCTCGTAGATCGGGCTCATGACGCCTTGGCTCGGCGATGGGCCGAGTCCGAAGCCGCCCGCTGACCCGATCGAGCCGTTCTGAGGTTGGGCCGCGAGCGACCACGCGTTGCCCCCGGAGTAGAAGGTCGAGGGGTTCGTGACGTGGTAGATGCCGTACATCGCAGCCTGCACTGCCATGAGGTCGCTTGGGTAGCGGAGGTGCTCTGCCACCGCTCGCGGCATCGCTGAAGCTGGCTGGAAGACGTGCGGGAAGGCCGCTTCGAACGCCCTGATGATAGGGTCGGAGGGGTCCGTCACGTAGAAGTGCATGGCCCCGGTGTAGGCGTTCACGACGACCTTGACCGAGTTGCGGATGTAGTTGAACGAGGTGTTGGCGAGCGGTGCGCTCGCCGAGAGCGCCTGCGTGTCTGCCTGCTCTGCGTACGGGAAGTTCGCGGTCGTCGTGTAGCCGTTCACGATCCAGTCGATGTGACCATCGACGATGACCGGGTACGGATTGGACCCATAGTGCAGCACCGGCATGGCCATCTCGACGCGCTGGAGAATCCCGCGCTCGAACATGATGCGCGACTGGTCGGTGAGCAGGCTCGAGACGAGGATGTTGATGTCGCCGAAGCGCATCGCGAACGCGGCGCGAACGAGCAGCGACGAGAGTCGCACGCCACCTGAGCCCGCGTAGTGAGTCTCCGCTGACGCGCCGTCGGGAAGCTGGAAGTCGATCTCCGGCTGGCGGCTGTTCGCGATCACGTAGCCTGAGAGCCCTTGACCGTAGTACACCTGCGGCTGCGTCAGCACCGGCGCGCCGCCCGTTGAGGTCGGCGGCAGGTCGCGAATGAGAAAGACAGGGTTCCCCGCTGCCGAGATGGCGTTCGCAGGAGCGAGTGCCACGCCGTAGCCGTGGGTGAACTGCAGGTGCTCGTTCACCCACGACTGTGCGGGTAGGTTCTGAGCGTTGAGCTCGCGAACAC
>ML178744.1:3853-10004 GCA_004366215.1 Actinomycetota bacterium
CCGTTGATGGTGTAGCGATCGATGGCGAGCGTCGGGAACTGGTAGTACGACCGGATCGCCTGGAGCTTCGTGAAGGTCTGCTGCGGGGTGGAGGTCCCCCAGAGCCGAGCTGCACTCAGCGCAGCGAGGTTCTCCTCCTCGACGGACTGGTCACCAACGGCGGTCGCGTCGAAGGGCTGCGAGGGGACGTTGGCGATGTCGTAGGCGTACCGCGTGGCCGAGATGTTGCGAGCGATGTAGGGCAGCTCCTTCTGGCCCTGCGCCGGATCGACGACGAACTTCTGAATGATCGCAGGGTAGATCGCTCCGAGCACGATCGCGATGAACGCCCACAGCGACAGCCCGATGACTGGCAAGACCCAGCCTTGTCGAAAGATGTTGATGACGAACAGGACGCAGGCGACCGCTGAGATGAAGATGAGCAGGTTGATGGCTGGCAGCTGCGCGTGCACGTCCGTGTAGCTCGCGCCCTCCACAAACCCACGCGTCGAGAAGTCGAGCGAGAAGCGCTGGTAGTAGTAGCCCACTGCCTTCACGAGCGCCATGATGGCGAGCAGCACCGACAGGTGCGCCTTCATGAAAGGGGCGACACGTTGGTCGCGGCGCTGCGGCTGGATCGCGCCGGTGACGTAGCCGACGACCGCAGTGAGGACGAAGATGACCGCAGTCGCGAGGAAGAACCACGAGATGAGGAACTGGATGAAGGGAAGCTCGAAGACGAAGAAGCCCACGTTCACGTGGAACTGGGGGTCCGAGAACGGAAACGGCTCGGCGTGGCGAATGAGCAGCCAGTTCTTCCACTCAGCCGGAGCCTGAGAGGCGACGACAAGCATGGTCAGCACGCCCAGCACGACCGGCAGCACCCAGGGACGCCGTTTGCGCGGTAGCGCTGAACGAGTTCGTCATCGTGACCAGCCGCAGCCCGAAGACATCGGCGGTGCGCGATGGTCATGCTCGCGAGCGCTCCAACGAGGTAGAGCGCGGCGAACGCCACCCACAGCTCGACCTTGGCGAGGAGGACACCGCTCCAGACCTCACCGAGGTGGTAGTTCTCGAACCAGAGGTAGTCGGTGACGAAGACTGCGAGCCCCTTGAGCGAGAACAGCAGGACGAGCACGAGGATGACTACCCCGAGAAGGATCAGCTGCGCTCGAGACGGCCCGCGCCGCTCGCGCGTGAGGTCCTGGGGCACGCGCATAGCAAGGAGCCTAGGGCCCGACCGGCACGATGAGGCACCGGCAGCCTGGATGTGCCGGAGGTTTCTCATGTCCTGTTGGGAACGTCTCGCTACCGGCGACGACGTCGGCGAGCGCGTTGTCTTCACAGTCCGGGCACGCCCGATCTGTCGGCACGACCAGCCACCGGTAGCCGCGCGGAGCACCGACGCTACGAACTCCGCCGAAGAACGCGGCGGTTCCAACGTCGTGCGCCAGCTCCTCGAGGCGCCCGAGGCGTAGCTCGCGGTGGATCACGCCGACGAGCCGCGCACGCTCGTCTGGGTCACCCTCATCGCCGAGCGTGCGCTCGATCGGCGCGAGGACCTCCTCGTCGAGTCGACCGACGAGCTCGGCCACTGCCTCGGCGACGATGTCGTCGATGCTCGCACCCGTCTGCGCCAGCTCGCCGAGCAGCCCCTCGGCGAACTCAACTCCAGCGGCGACGTTCCGACGGAGGTGGAGGTCGAAGCTCGCAGCGAGCCGAGCTGGCTCAGCGCGCAGGTCGCGTAGGCGCGACGCGACCACCGCTGCGCGCTCGCGTCGTAGACCGTCGAGAACTTCGTTGACGACGTCCTGAACGACGCGCTTGGTGCGCCGAGCGAGGTCCACTCGGCGTGGCTCGGCGAGCTCAAGGTAGCGCCGGTAGAGCGCAGGTGGACACACCCCGGCCTCCTCTCGAGCCGGCCCAACGGTGTCACCGCCTACCCCCACGTCGTCGACCGGAGACGCTGCGTCGCCTCGAGGGCTGTGCAGCGACGAGGGGACGTCGTCGCGACCACCCTCGGACTCCTCGTCGCCGTCGGAGACCCCTTCTGGCAACGCGTGCCCGTGCGTCGACGCATCCACCCCCTCTTGGCCGACCTCGAGGGCCTCCGGCGCGCCCCGCTGCGCCACGACGCTCGCCGTCGCGTCACCGCTCAACGTCGAGGCTTGCAGTGAGGCGAGCAAGGCTTCGAGTCGCTCGAGACGCTCGCGCGGGTGACCATCGGGCGCAGCCCCGTCGGGGGCATCGGCCACAGGATCCACGAGGCTCTCTTGAGACGTCGCGCTGGCATCGAGCTCCTCGGCCACGGGTACCGCCATCGCCACAGGCGAAACGTCGCGAGCCCCTTCGCCCACCGCCGCTGCGTCCACCCCTGCTGGGGTGGCCTCGCCGCCAACCGGCTCAAGCGCGGTTTGCGACGCAGGCATCGGCGGCTCCGCACCCTCCTCGTCACCACCCTGGGGTTCGTCGTAGCCGTGGGGCGCCTCGCGCTCGTCCTCGACGCCTTCAGCGATGCGTCGGATGAGCGAGGTCACCGCCTCGAGGTCGAGCTGCCCAGCGCTGAGGCGCTCGCTGACCGCGTCGAGCTCAGCCTCAGGCGGCGAGCTTGAGACGCCCTCGGTCCGCTGAGGCGCTCCCTCGCGGGTCGTCTCGGCCTCCACAGGTGGCGCCTCCGAGCGCCGCCCGGGCCGTGTCGCGGTCTCGAGGTGGCCGAGCGCCTCCGCTGCGAGGGCCCGCACCTGCTCGAAGAGCTGTCGGAGCGAGAGACGAGTGAGCTCGAGCTCTTGAAGCTCCTCTCGACGCTCGTGGACCTTGGCTTCTGCGTCAGCGACGAGTTTGCGAGCGTGCTCGCTCGCGCGGGCGACGAGAGAGCGGCCCTCCTGCTTGGCAGCGTCGATCGTGCTCTGGGCCGTTCGGTCAGCCATGTGGGTCAGCTCAGCCGCCTGCGTGCGCACCTGCTCGAGGTAGGCCTCAGCAGCCTTACGCGCATCGGTAGTCGTCACCTCAGCAACCTGGCGCGCCTCCGCCTCGATCTGAGCTGCTTGTCGTCGGGCGCGCTCGAGGAGCTCCGCGACCTCGCTATCGGCCCGACGACGCAGAAGCGCAGCTGCGTCTCGAGCACTGCGCAGCACCTCGGCAGCCTCACGCCCGACGAGCTGCGCCGCACGCTCGGGGTCGATGAGCGCCCCCTCAAGCTGCGAACGCAGCTCCTCGGCCTCGGAGCGAGCCTCGTCGCGCTCACGCGAGGCCGTCTCGAGCTGTTCGCGGAGCCCAGCGACCTCCTCGGTGAGCCGTGCCTGCTGCGCGCGCAGCTCCTCGAGAGCGCGGCGAACCTGCTCGCGGTCGTAACCTCGCCGCACGATCGAGAACTCGCTCTCCGCTTCCTCTGAGCGCCACATCGCCCCTCCTAGTGCGCTCGTGGCAAAGCCGCCACCACCCTCACACCGTCGAGCATGCGCACCGCTCGCCGGAGGGAGGCCGCAACGAGAAGCCGCAGCCTCCCCGCTGCGTCGACCCGAGCCTGCTGAGCCTGCGACGCCGCGACGATAGCTACTTGGACGCCGGCAACTCTAGCCGCGAGCAGCCGTTGGCGAAGGCTGGAGACAGGCTCGAGTTGCCCGTTCGGCCCGATCCCTGCGAGCGCTGCGACGCGCACCCGGGGCGCCCGAGCGAGCAGCGCTGGTCGCAGCTCGTCGAGAATGCTGAGGGCGATCGCTAGGCCTGCAGAGCTCGTCTCGATGTCTGGAAGGTCGAGCCGAACGCTGAGGGGCGTCGTAACCGCCTCTGCAGGTGAGGTCACGAGCCCGAGTTGGCCAGACTCAGAGGGCACCTCGATCGTCGATCTGAGCTCGTCGAGCCCGCCGCCGAGGGGCCGGACGACGGTCACCGCGACCCTCGGATGGAGCACCGCAGCCGCCACCGCGCTCTCGAACGCGGCCTGCGTCGGTACCGGAACGCCGTCGATGGCGACCACGAGATCTCCGGACCGCACAAATCCCCGAAGGGGCGAGGAGGCCACGACTTCTCGGACCAGCTCGCCGCCGACCTCGCTCACGCGGACATCGGCGACGCGGCAGGCCGCGACGAGCGCCTCGACCTCGGTTTGGTGGGCAGGCCCGAGGGGGCCAAGGTCGCCGGCGCGCAGCGCCCCCACCTCTGGCACGACGCTCACGCTTGGGTCAAGGCTCGCGAGCACCCAGCCCAGTGGCGAGAGCGGTCGGGCGACGACCTCGGCACTCACGAACGTCATCGGCGTGTGGCGCGCTCCGCTCACGTGCACAACCGAGGACACGGCCACCACCGGTCCCGGGGCGAGGGCGACGTCGCCTGTGCGACCAACTACCCCCCACGCGGCGATGACGACGAGCCACCCCGCGATCCAGACCTTCGTGCCGGCCGCCACTGTGGTGCGTACCCAGCCCTTCCTCGGCACAGCCCCAGCCTACGACCGCGCTGGCTCGCACCCACTGTAATATGTATTACATATCAGCACGCTCGTGGAAGGAGAGCCCGATGACATCCTGGCTACCTCGCGCTGAGGCCGCAGCAGAGCTCGTGGCCGCAACTGAGCTCCTCTTCGAGGCGGGAGTTATGTCCCCGTCCGGCCACGGCAACCTCTCAGCCCGGCTCAGCGACGAGACCATCCTCCTCACGTCGCAGGGATCGATTCGCCGCCTCGACCCGGCGACGCTCGCCGTCGTCGACCTCGACGGGACGGTGCGAGAGGGAGCCGTCTCCCCCGAGAACGCCGAGATCATCTCGATGCACACGCAGGTCTACCGAGCTCGGCCCTCGCTCGGGGCGATCATCCACACCCACTCGCCCCACCTCACGGCGTTTGCCTACGCGCACGAGCCTCTGCCGATCCGTTCGGAGCCGATGCTGCGCTTTGGCCAGGCTGTCGCCGTTCCGGTCGCGGCGTGGGCACCTCGAGGCTCCGAGGCCTCCGTCGAGGCGATCGTCGAGGCCGTGAGCTCGTCGCCACAGACCAGCGCCGTCCTCCTCGCGAACCACGGGGTGCTCGCCTTCTCGAGCTCGCCGATCGCGGCCGCACGCCTCATCGTGGCACTCGAGGAGGCAGCGACCGAAGAGCTCGCAGCCGCAGCGATCGGCGGTGCGAAGGACTTCCCGCCAGACGCGCTCGAGCAGGTGCGTGCGTCCATGGCGAGGGTGCGCTGATGGCGAGCGACCGTTGGTCTCAGGTCCGTGAGGGTTACGTCACGTTCTTCGGATCGCTCCCGTCGTCGTTCGACGAGCGCGCCCGCATCGCCCGCCTCACTGACCGGGAGTCGACGCTCGAGGCGATCGAGTCGCTTCGGCGCCACGCGATCTACGAGAACCCCCTCGAGGCTCGAGTGCAGCAGCTCGTTCACTTCGCGCAGCTCCTCGTCCTCGGCGAGGAGGAGGCAGCGACCCTCCACGCGCGTACCGCTGTCCGCCACGGTGCGACGCTCGCAGACCTCGTCGGCGTCGTCGAGACGGCGATGGTCACAGCGGGTGTACCCGCATACGCTCGCGGGGTACGCATCCTGGCCAGCCTGGACCATGACGTCGAGCCCCCCACCGCCTGACCTTGGCCTTGGATGGCTGCTCGGGGCGGTCCACCGACGGATCCGAGCCCGCTGGGCAGAGCGTCTACGGCGCTACGGACTGACTCCGCCTCAGGCCGCGGTCCTTCGAACGCTCGAGCGACGCCCCGGGTGCTCGCTGCGAGAGCTCGCGCGCATCGTCGAAGCTGAGCCGATCAACCTGTCGCGCACCATCGAACCGCTCGAGGCTGCAGGGCTCGTCGTCCGCTCCACGAGTGCGCTCGACCGACGTGCCCACGCTCTCACGCTGAGCGACACCGGCAGAGCGCGGGCCCGAGAGCTCGAGCTCGAGGCACACCGCTTCGAGCTCGAGCTGCACGCCCTGCTGGCCCCGGAGCCACCTAAGCTCACGGCGTGGCTGCAGGACGTGCTCGAGCGACTCCGAAGGTCGGCTCCACTCTCGCCCGACGAGGGAGGTGAGGCCGGTGTGCGACCGGACGGCTGAGCGAGTGGGTCCCGTGAGCACCCTCTCGAGGGCGAAGCTCGAGGCCCGTACGCTGAGCATCGACGAAGGTTGTCAACGCTGCGCGACGGCTGCCTCACTCGCGTGCCGCCTCGACCCAACGCTCACCGTGGTCGAA
>ML178744.1:10014-10767 GCA_004366215.1 Actinomycetota bacterium
CGCGGTGAGGTCCTCGAGGGCTTCGACGTCATCGTCGCGCTCGTCGCACGTCGCGCACCTCTCCTCGCAGGCGCCCTCCGTCAGTGGCCGATCACGTGGCTCGGCACCCGCGCCTACCGGCTCATCGCGCGAGGCCACCGCCGTCGGGCCGCCGGCTGCTCTGTGCGCTAGATCACGCGTGCGAAGCGCCGCACAGCGACGGGTGCGGCGAGGGCGATGAAGGCAGCAGCGATGGCGAGGGAGCCGACGAGCGCGCTGGTGAGCGTGACGCCTACCAACGCGTGTGCGCGAGACCCGACGATCTCGAGCCGAGCGGCGTCCATCACGAGCGACACCGGCTGGTAGCGCGCAAACCCTTGCAGCCAGTGCGGCAAGGTGGCGATGGGAACGAACGCGCTCGAGACGAACGTGAGGGGGAAGAGGACCGGGAAGCTCATCACCTGGGCCGCCTCTGAGCTTGGCGCGTAGAGGCCGACGATAGCAAAGAGCCACGAGAGCGCGTAGCTAAAGAGGAGCACCACGATGACGCCGACGACGAGCCCCGGGAGGTTCGTCGGACGAAAGCCCACCGCGAGCCCGACGAGGATGACCACGACGGCCACGACCGCGTTGCGCGCAAGATCGGCGGCGGTCCGACCGACGAGCACCGAGGTTCGCGCGATCGGCAGTGCCCGCAGCCGTTCCATGATGCCAGAGGCCAGGTCCTCAGCGAGCCCGACGCTCGTCGAGGCCGCACCGAAGATGATGGTCTAC
>SIRY01000014.1 GCA_004366215.1 Actinomycetota bacterium
CATCGACGAGATCGACTCGATCGGGCGCAAGCGAGGCACGGGACTCGGCGGCGGCCACGACGAGCGCGAACAGACCCTCAACCAGATGCTCTCAGAGATGGACGGCTTCGACCCAGCAGAAGGCATCGTGGTGATGGCGGCGACGAACCGACCTGACATCCTCGATCCAGCGTTGCTGCGGCCGGGTCGCTTCGACCGCCAGGTCGTGGTGCCGCTGCCAGACCTGCCGGAGCGCCTCGCCATCCTCAAGGTGCACACGCGTGGCAAGCGGCTCGCCGACGACGTCGACCTCGAGGTCATGGCGAAGGGGACCCCGGGCATGAGCGGGGCGGACCTCGCCAACCTCGTCAACGAGGCTGCGCTGACCGCGGTCCGGCGTGGCGCGAGCGCGATCGAGATGGCGGACTTCGAGACGGCACGCGACCGCATCATCATGGGTCAGCGCCGCGAAGCAACCATCCTCTCCGACGAGGAGAAGGAGCGAGTCGCGTTCCACGAGGCCGGGCACGCCGTGCTCGCCTACGTCCTCGACTACTCCGACCCGGTCCACAAGGTCACGATTCTGCCGACCGGCATGGCACTCGGCGTCACGCAGCAGCTGCCCGAACGCGACCGGCACCTCTACCCTCGTGAGTACATCGAGGACACGCTCGTCGTGCGCATGGGCGGTCGGGTTGCCGAGCTCCTCATCTACGGTGACCTCTCGACCGGCGCTGCGAACGACCTCCAAGGTAACACCGAGCTGGCCCGCCGCATGGTGCGCGAGTGGGGCATGAGCGAGCGGCTCGGCCCCATGGCGTGGGGGTCCCAGAACGTCGTCTTCCTCGGCGAGGACCTGCTGCACTCGGCTGAGTACTCCGATCGCACGGCTCGTCTCGTCGACGAGGAGGTCGAGCGGATCCTTCGTGAGCAGGAAGAGCGAGCCACGTCCCTCCTGCGCGCCTACCTCGCGGGGCTCGTCGCCGTCGCCCAAGCGCTCCTCGAGCGCGAGACGATCTCCGGTGAGGAGGTCGGGCGGCTCGTCGACGAGGCGGTCGGTCGGCCGGTCCACCCCAACGGTAAGCGTGTGCTGCCGATCTCGAAGCTGCCTGAGTTCGCCGAGCTCGAGCAGTTCACCGCCAACGGTCACGCGAGCGGGGCCACCGACGCCGACGCGAACCAGCCGTGAGTCGCTGATGCGGCAGCTCGTCATCGTCGCTGAGCTCGCCGGCCTCACGGAGGCACACACGACGGGAGCGTTCGTTGCCCTCGAGCGCCGTCTCGCGACGAGTGCACGGCTCGTCGTCCCAGGGCCGTGGGCGCCTGAGGTCGTCCGCCGCTACCGCGGGCAGGACTTTGGCGTCGCGCTGACGCTGACGTCTCCCCACCCAGTCTTGCGGCTGTCGCCGCTAACGCTCGCGCCGACGCTGCGAAGCGGTGACGGCGGCTTCCCCGCCACCGCGGCTGACCTCGTCGAGCACGCCGACGCCGAGGAGGCGGCGCTCGAACTGCGCACGCAGCTCGAGCGCGCCATCCTCTGGGGCATCAGCGTCAGCCACGTCGCGCTCCTCGACGAGGGGGTCCTTGCTCGAGCGGACCTCTTCGACGCCGTCGTGAGCCTCGCTGAGGAGTACGACCTCGTCGTGCGGCTGACGCCTGGGGCAGACGAGGCTCGGCTGGGCTACGACGCCTGGCGCCTCGCTCGCGAACGCAGCGTGCGCACCATCGACGCGCTCGTGCCACTCGACCCGAGTGAGCTCAAGGAGCCGCGTGACCTCCTCGCAGCCCTCACGCAGGCGGCGCACGCACTTCCAGACGGCGTGAGCGAGCTAGGGCTCCCTCTCGCCTCCGCCTCCCCAGAGCTCTCAGCGTGGGTCGCAAGCGGTGGGCGCCGAGCGGCTCCGACCACGCTCGTCCACCACGCCGACAAGCTCTGGCACGAGCTCGCCCACCGCCACGTCGTCGCGACGTCCTACCGCGAGCTCAGTCGCCGAGCCGGTCGAAGTCCGTCCGCCGAGCGAGCTCCGCTTCCAGCGTCCGATACTCGCTCGAGGCCGTGATCGGCAGGAGCGACACGAGCCGCTCGAGGTCGCCGTCGACCTCGAGCTTGCCCTCGAGGAACGCGGTGGTCGGGTCCAGCGTGCCCTGCTGCATCGCGCGGGCGACCTCGACGTCGACGGTGATGGCGACGTCGGGCGACGGGTGCTCGCCGAGCCCGGCGTCGGCGAGCTGGCCGTCTCTGATCACCCAGTAGTACGGCCGCTCGACGTCAGCGAGCACGTAGTACTGCACGACCGCGCTGAAGCCCGCGCGAGGGGGCATCCCCTTGCCGAGCTCCTTCGTATCCTCGATCCACGCCGACGACAACCACGCTCCCACGGCTCCTCCTCGAGCTCAGTCCTCTGCACGCAGCCCTGCGAACAGCCCGTCGAGCACGACGCCGGGCTCAGCACCGACGACGTGGTAGTCCTCGAAGGGCCAGAGCTCCTCGAGCTCGGTGGCGTCGAGGCCGAACCACCACCCAGAGCCCGGGTCGACCTGCGTCTCGTGTGCCCGCAGCACCTCCTGGGCGACGCTGACGAAGCCGCGCACGTCGACGCGAGCGCGCACGAGCTCATCCTGACCGCGACGCTCAGGCCGCCACGGCAGCGCCACGCCCTTCGCGCGCAGCGCCTCCGCGAGCCGCTCGAAGCGCTCGCTGACCCACAGCGACCACGCCCACCGTGGAACCCGCCAGGGCTCGCCGAACTCTCTGAGCGCCGCGGGGTCGGCGGCGAGCTCGAGCGCGAGCCGCGTCGCGTCAAAGACCCGCAGGTGGTCAGGGTGCGGATAGCTCGACTGGTCGTCAGGGTACGAGATGACGACGTGGGGTCGAACGCGTCGGATGGTAGCGACGATCCCCCGCGCGGCCTCGAGCAGGGGCACCCTCGAGAAGGCCCTCGGGTGTCGGCCGGCCGGCGACCCAGGCATCCCCGAGTCACGGAAGCCGAGCCGCACCACCTCGGCGAAGCCTGCGCGGCGCGCGGCGGCGTCGAGCTCGCTACGGCGACGGCGAGCGAGCTGCTCGGGACGCACGTCGGTGAGCGCAGGGTTGAGCAGCGAGCCCTCCTCGCCGCCGGTCGCCGTCACTAGGACGCACGTGACTCCCTCGGCGGCGTAGCGAGCGATGGTCGCAGCACCCTTCGACGCCTCATCGTCTGGATGGGCGTGGACGGTCACGAGGCGCCACGGCGAAACCTGATCCACGGCGGTCAGCCTACCGGCGACACGCTGTGTCGCTCATCCGACCGGCGCCGCGCCGACGAGCAGCGGCGGGGCGGCCGCGGTAGCCGGGAAGATCGTGCCGACCCCTGGTGGGCCGGGGCGGGCCGTCGCCGTCGCTCGCACGAAGGCCGCTCGCGTCGGCGCACTTCCAAGCGCCTCGAGCGCGCCGACGACGTCGAGCCCGACGAGGACGCCGAGGGCTGCTGCTGCCGTCCCGCCGGCCTCTGCGACGAGCTTGGCGTCGAGGGCGCGCCACGACGACGCGAGGGCCTCGGGCTCAGGTGCGACGCGTACAACCTGCAGCTGGGTCCTCAAGACGCCCGTCGCCGCTGCGAGCCACGCAGCGGCTCGCCTCGGTGCGAGCACGACGCCGACGACGTCGGTCGCTCGGGGCACAGTCCCGCGCGCCGCGAGCGACCGCAGCACAGCCGCGTCAGCGCTGAGGTCGTCGCCGAGGACGAGCGTCGACGGGCGGGTGCGCACGACGAGGTCGGCCAGCGTCGCTGAGCTGGTGCGAGGAGCGGTGGCGCTCGCCGCACCGGGGCTCGCAACCCCCCAGACGACGGCTCGCCCCGCAAGCAGGCCCGCTGCGCGCAGTCCCTCGAGCTCGCCCCCCGCCGAGGGCAGCCAACCTCCCTGCTCGATGGGCAGCACGGCTGGTGCACCGAGCCGAGCCGTCGCCGACACGAGGGCAGGGCTCGCCGATCCAAGGTCCGGACCGACGATCGCGAAGGCGCCGAGCGTGACGAGCTCGTAGCGAGCCGCGGCCTGGGCGGCCTGCGCAGTCGGAGCCACGCTCTCGACGGCGAGCTCGAGCCGTCGTCCTGCGACGCCGCCGCGACGGTTAGCCCAGCTGAGCGCGTCGCGCATGCCCGCGAGGTAGTCCGTGACCCCGATGTCCTCTGGGGGACTGCTCGGGACGACGGTAGCGAGCTGGATCGTGGTCGCGGTGACCCCTGGAGCGCTCGCGGCCGGCAACGGCGCAGCGGTCGAGGTCGTCAGGCAGCCGCTCAGCACGGTCGCCGAGACGCACGAAGCGGCCAGGAGACGGCGGAGCATCGGTGCCTCATGCTACCGACCGCGCTCAGCGAAAGTCTCGAGCTCGCAGCTCGATCGCTTCAGGGACCCCCAAGATCCGCTGAGCGATGACCGTCACGACCACACCGTTTCGTTCCACCACACCGTCGACGACGACCACGCTCTCGAGGGCGTGGTGACGATCCCGTCTCCACAGCCACGGCTTGACGAGGACGTTCACCAAGCCCGTCTCGTCCTCGAGGTTGAGAAAGACGATCCCTCTGGCGGTCCCAGGTCGTTGTCGGTGCGT
This sequence comes from Actinomycetota bacterium, assembly GCA_004366215.1. Lineage (GTDB taxonomy): Bacteria > Actinomycetota > Acidimicrobiia > Acidimicrobiales > Acidimicrobiaceae > Acidimicrobium. The sequence continues at coordinate 4,571 of SIRY01000014.1, forward strand.
GACCGTCCCAGCAACCCGAACTGGCCGACGAGCCGGGTACTCTGCCAGCTCTCGAGCTCGCACGACGCCGAGTTCGGCGAGCTGCGCACGCACGAGCGCTACAGGGTGACCATCAACGAGCAGCCCTAACGCCTCGACCTCCCTCGCTGCCTGGTGCATCGCGCTCTGCGGGGCAAGCATCGGCTCGCTCGAGAGCGAGCCGAGAGTACGTAGCATGCGCGGACGTCGCGCCAGCTCCTCAGCGAGCCACGTCACACGTTCACGACGAGGCTCGAGGGCCGTGAGCGCTCCTGCCGCACCGAGGCGTTCGACCTGCGTGGGGGTCAGGGCGACTCGAGTCGCGAAGTCCTCGAGCGACCGAAACGGTCGCGCAGCGACGATCGCAGCAGCTGTCGTCGGGCCAATCCCACGCACCATGTCGAGGCCGAGAGCGAGCGCCGGCTCGCCGTCGCCACGACGAACCACGTCGGCTCGCGCTGGCGAGCTCGTCACGTCCGGAGCAACGATGGCCACACCGTGGCGCCGAGCGTCCTGGACGAGGGTCTGGGGCGACCAGAAGCCCATCGGCTGCGCTCGCAGCAGCCCCGCGTAGAACGCCGCCGGGTAGTGCACCTTGAACCACGCGCTCACGTAGACCAACCACGCGAAGGAGGCTGCGTGGCTCTCAGGAAACCCGAAGTGTGCGAACGCTTCGAGCTGCGTCACGATCGTCACCTGCGCCTCCGGCTCGACCCCACGCGCCGTCATGCCAGCGACCAAGCGGTCGTGGAGCCGCGCCATCCGAGCACGCGACCGCTTCGAACCCATCGCTTGGCGTAGCTCATCTGCCTCGGCAGCGCTGAAGCCCGCGACGTCCATCGCAAGCTGCATGGGCGGCTCCTGAAACAGCGGCACCCCCAAGGTCTTCGCAAGCGCCCGCTCGGCGAGTGGGTGGACGTAGCGCACCGGCTCCTGCCCGCTGCGGCGGCGCAGGTACGGGTGCACCGAGCCACCCTGAATCGGCCCAGGCCGGATGAGTGCGACCGCGACGACGATGTCGTAGAAGCACCGTGGGCCCAAGCGCGGCAGCGTCGCCATCTGGGCTCGCGACTCCACCTGAAACACCCCAACCGTATCTGCTCGGCGCAGGAGCTCGTAGACCGCATCGTCCTGTGGCAACGTCGCGATGTCCACCGCATCGCCGTACCGATCGCGCACGAGGTCGACCATCTCGTGGATGGCTTCGAGCATGCCAAGCCCCAAGAGGTCGAACTTGACGAGCCCCATGCGGGCGCAGTCGTCTTTGTCCCACTGCAGGACACTTCTCCCTGCTGCACGAGCCCACTCAGTAGGACACACGTCGACGATGGGACGATCGCAGAGCACCATGCCTCCTACGTGGACGCCAAGGTGTCGAGGAGCACCTTCGAGGAGCCTCGCGACGTCGGCGATCATCGGTGGCACCGTGAGGATGGCCCGGCCAGCTCCGTCGCGTGCTGCGAGCGAGCGCTCGAGCGACCCACGGTGCTCGACCTCGCGCGACCACTGCGCGATCGTGTCGTGACCGACCCCAAAGACCTTGGCGACGTCACGCACCACCGACCGCACGCGGTAGCTCACCACGCTCGCAACCTGGGCGGCCCGCTCGCGCCCGTAGCGACGGTAG
>SIRY01000015.1 GCA_004366215.1 Actinomycetota bacterium
CCTGAGCCTCGCGCTCACGTCGCCGGCCTCCGCGGGCGGTGCGGTCGTCGTCCACCTGCCCTGGGCGCGCTTTGGCTCGAGCGTCGCGGTTGCGGTCGACGGGACCGCCTGTGGCGGCGTGAGCGTAGCCGATCAGGGCGGTGCGGGAGCGCGGCTGAGCTGTACGCTCGGAGCGGGGCTTGGAGTCGGGACTCACGAGCTCGTCGTGACCGGCGTCACGCTCGGTCCGCGCGTGCTGAGCCAGGTTGAGGCGTCGGTCGTCGTCGGTGGGGAGGTGGTCGCGGCGACGGAGTCAGTCGTCGCACGCGACGATCCTGCGACCGGCGTGCGCACGCTCGTCGGTGACGTGTCGCAGTCGGGGGGCCTCTACCACGCCCTCGTCGTCGTCCAGCTCGTCGACCGGGCTGGCTTGCCGACGACGAACGGCGGGACGGTCGTCGCGCTGGCACTGAACCCCGGCTCCGGCGTGAGCCTCGCTCCGCCGACGACGTCGACGACCTTCGACGGGGCCGGGCGGGTGCCCGGTTGCCAGGGTCCGGGACTTGCGGGCATGGCGTCGACGAGCCCGGTGAGCGGTGAGATCGCGTGTGCGGTGACCTCAACGAGCGCGACGGCGCCTTTGAGCGTCGAGGACGCCGCGAGCGCGTTCGAGTCGCCCCAGCCCATGGTCGGGGTCGCAGCTGGTTCGATCGTCGGGATCGGTTCGGCAGCCTACGACGCGTACCTCGTGACCGCGAGCGGCGGCGTCCTCGCCGTCGGCGAGAACCCACTCGGCGAGCTTGGCAACGGGTCGTCCGTCGCGGCGGTGGGGACGCCCGTCACGGTGAGCTTGCCGACGGGAACGGACGTCGCCCAGGTCGTCGGCGGCGGCTACTTCGCGCTCGCGAGGACGACGAGTGGTCAGCTCCTCGCGTGGGGGCAAGACAACGAGGGCCAGCTCGGCGACGGGTCGTTGACGCAGGACAGTGCGGTGCCGACCCCAGTCGCACTTCCCGTCGCTGCGACCCAGATCGCAGCAGGGTGCAACGCTGGCTACGCTCTCGGTGCGAACGGCGTCGTCTACGCCTGGGGTACGAACGCACAAGGTGAACTCGGTGACGGTTCCTTCGGGGGTTCGGTCTCCACGCCTCAGGCCGTCGACCTGCCTACCGGCACGGTCGTGAGTGAGCTGACGGCGCAGAACTCCGGCGGCTACGTGCTCACGTCGTCGGGCGAGATCCTCGCGTGGGGAGCTGGGACCCTTGGTCAGCTCGGCAACGGCGCGAGCAGCAACGCTGCGAAGCCGACGCGTGTGGCGATGCCGACGGGCGTCTCGGTCGCCCAGGTCGTCGGCGGCGGTTTCAACGCCTTTGCGATCTCGACGACGGGGCAGCTCTACGCGTGGGGCGGCAACTACGACGGTCAGGACGGCGTCGGATCGCTCGAGAACGTCCTGCGCCCGGTTATCGTCGCGGTGCCGGGCGGCGTCACGAGCGTGAGCGCGGCGTCGGCCGGAGGCTTCGCTGCGCTCGCGCTGAGTCGCACCGGCGCACTCTACGCCTGGGGGGCCAACTTCGACGACCAGCTCGGCGTTGGGGTGTTGACGACGAACTACTTCGCTCTCGGCGTGGGACCAAGTGGCGCCTTCGGCTGGGGAAGTGCTCCGTCGGGGTCATTCGACGCCCAGCCGGTCAGTAACCCGACGCCGACGGCGATCGCGTTGCCGCCAGGGCTCAGCCGCCTCGCGGCCGGGGCTGCGTCTGCCTACGCCCTCGGTGCGAACGGCGTCGTCTACGCCTGGGGGGCCAACCAGGACGGGCAGCTCGGAGACGGCACGACGACGGCGAGCTCTACCCCGGTGGCGCTGTCGCTGCCCGTCGCTGCGACCCAGATCGCAGCAGGGTGCGACGCTGCCTACGCCCTCGGTGCGAACGGCGTCGTCTACGCCTGGGGGGCCAACCAGGACGGGCAGCTCGGAGACGGCACCACCGCCCCGAGGGTGAGTCCGGGGCCAGTAGCGCTCGCGAGCAGCGCGTCGTCGATCTGGGCGGGCGCCTCGCAGGCCTTTGCGATGACCGGTTCGGGCCTCGTCGCCTGGGGTGACAACACCACCGGTCAGCTTGGCACGGGGGGCTTCTTCAACGACCTCGTGCCCACTGCGGTGGCGCTGCCTCCGGGAACGAGCGTGGAGGAGGTGAGCTCGCCTGGGGTCTCGACGCTGATCCTCACGGACGCAGGAGCCCTCTGGGCCACCGGGGGCAACCTCTTTGGCCAGCTCGGTGACGGGACGCACCTCACGGTGGCGACGCCCGTGCAGGTCGCGGTCGGGCCGCTCTCGTCGGTGGCGATGGGTGGCTACGCTAACTGGCTCGCTCCCTTTGGGACGGTCGTGCCAGGTCTCGTGGTCGCGCTGAAGCTCTGAGCGTGCCGAGGAGGACGCGCCCTCGTCGCGAGCTCTAGCATGGGAGGCGGCACCGAGGTGGCCGGCGAGCGGATGGGGCGTGCGCGTGACGCTCTACGGGCGCACGATCGACTACGGGCGACGACGCATCGCCGAGCATGCGCTCGGCCCAGGCGACCGACTGCCGAGCGAGCGGGAGCTCGCCCAGGCGGCCGGCGTGAGCATGGTGACGGTGCGCCGGGCGCTCCATGAGATGGCGGTTGCGGGGGAGGT
>ML178745.1:0-1141 GCA_004366215.1 Actinomycetota bacterium
GCGTGCGAGTGACCCGATGACCCGCCCAGGCAGGCTCGCTTCGAGGCGATCCGGCGCTCGGCCCGCAAGTACCTCCAGGGGGTTCGCCTCGACAGCCCTCGTGAGGCCTGGGTAGGGCCGCGCCCGGTCTCGGCGGACGGGCTCCCGTTGATCGGTCCGACCGCTGTGCCAGGCGTCTGGCTCGCTGACGGGCATGGCATGTGGGGGATGACGCAGGGCCCACTCACCGGCGAGCTCGTGGCGGAGGGCGTGACGACCGGTCGCGTGCCCGAGGAGCTCGTTGCTCTCCACCCGTTGCGTTAGCACCTTCGCGCGGTTGGTTAGGGGCGCTCGTCCCGATGGGAGTCTGGCGCGCGCGACTCGGTGCGCGAGGCCTGGCAACGTCGGCAGGTGCCAAGGATGGCAAAGTGCGATAGGCGCGCTCGAAAGCCCCAGTCGAACTGGATCTGCTCCAGAGCGGACGCGAAGATCGACTCTGGAATCTCGGTGACAGCACCGCACCGCTCGCACACGAGGTGGAAGTGAGAGGCACCGACGAGGTGGTAGACCGCCGAACCGTGACCGAGGTGCACGTGCTCGAGGACCCCAACCCGCTCGAGGGCGTCGAGCGTACGGTAGATCGTGGCCCTGTGGACTGAGGCGTCGCGGATGCTGACTGCGTGGAAGAGCTCCTCGGCGGTGAGGTGGCCACCGGCGTCAGCGAGCACGTCGATGATGACTCGTCGCGCCTGCGTGACACGGCCACCACTTCGGCGAAGCCGTTCGAGCGCTTCGCGGCGGTCCAGGGCCGCTCTCGACGCCTCAGCCACGTTCGAGCTCGAGTCGGTAGCCAACGCCACGGACCGTCGTGATGATCCGCGGTGCGTTCGGATCGGGCTCGATCTTGGATCGGAGACGCTTGACGTGTACGTCGAGCGTCTTCGTGTCACCGAAGTAGTCGGTGCCCCACACACGGTCGATAATGACGTCGCGGGTCAAGACTCTGCCGGCATTACGAAGCAGGAGCACGAGGAGATCAAACTCTTTCGGAGGTAGGCGCACCTCAGCTCCTCGCACGACTACCTGGTGACGGTCCACGTAGACGACGATGCCGTGAGCGCTGAGAATCTCCTCGTCGTTCGCCTCCCGATGATCGCGGCCT
>ML178745.1:1151-5461 GCA_004366215.1 Actinomycetota bacterium
CACGAATCCGAGCGACGAGCTCGCTCATGCGAAACGGCTTTGCAACGTAGTCGTCTGCGCCGAGCTCGAGCCCAAGGACGGTGTCGAGCTCCCCAGAACGCGCGGTAACCATGATGATCGGCACCGACGACTCTTGACGGAGCGTGCGGCAGACGTCGAGCCCGGATCGACGAGGCAGCATGACGTCGAGGAGGACGAGGTCGGGGTGCTGGTGACGACTCAGCTCGAGTGCCTGGTCTCCGTCCGTAGCCACGATGACATCGAAGCCTTCTCGCTTGAGACCGAGCGACAGCGCCTCGACGAAGCTCGGCTCGTCGTCGGCGATGAGGATCGTGCCAAGGGCGGCAGGCTGGTCGGCGGGACTCACGACCGAGCTCTCCGACGTGGAAGCGTCATCTCGAACGTCGAACCAACGCCCTCCTGTGAGCTGACGGTCAGCCGACCGTTGTGGTTGTCGACCACGTGCCTCACTATAGAGAGTCCAAGACCCGTACCGCCCGTCGCTCGTGAGCGGGCTGCGTCCACTCGGTAGCACCTCTCGCACATACGCTCGCGATCGCGAGCAGGGATGCCGATGCCCTCGTCGCGGACCGTGATCGTCACTGAGTCACTGGCCGAGGTGACACGGATCTCCACCGTGCCTCCGGGCTCTGAGTACTTGATCGCGTTGTCGACCAGGTTCGACAGCGCACTCTCGAGCTGCGAGCGATCGCCCTCGGCGGTCGAACCATGACCCACCACATCGACTCGGAGCACGATGGAAGCTCGCTGTGCTGTCTCTTCGAAGCGGTCGGCGACGGCGCGAGCGAGCGCTCCGACGTCGACCTCGGTGAGGACGATGCTGCCCTCTTCGATGCGAGAGAGATCGAGGAGGTCTGCGACGAGTCGCGATAGCCGGTCGCTCTCTGTGACGAGGCGGTCGACGAGCCTGCGGGCGACCGTTGGGTCGTCCTCTTGAGCTAGCGCGTCTGCCAGCAGCACGATCGCACCGACAGGGGTCTTGAGCTCGTGAGAGACGTTTGCGACGAAGTCCCGCCGCACTGCTTCGAGTCGACGGAGCTCACTGAGGTCTTCCACCGTTACGAGCTGGGCGCCGCTCGGCAGCGTGCTGCGCCGCAGGCGGAAGGTACGACGGGGGGGGCCGAAGAGTTCGACGGTCTCCTGCGCCTCCGCACTCGTCTCGCGGCCGGCTAAGAGCGACGCGATGGTGCGGTCGAGCAGAACGCGCTGGTTGAGGTTCTCGGTGCCGAACTTCTCCTCGACGTCGCGATGGAGCACGTGTCCAGCCGGGTCGGTGAGCACGATCCCGATCGGCACACGGCGTGCCGCTGCGCGCCAGAGCGCAGCTTCCTCGGTGTGGGGCTGAGGTGGTCGGGTCACGAGTCTCCCTTGCAGTGTAGCCCGTGCGCGGAGGGGAGAACAGTGCATTCTGTGCCTATCTATGATAGTCTATGCACCTTAGTGGAGCGCGCTCCTCGTGCTCACTGAGTGAAGGGAGGCGGTCAGATGCTGTTCACGCTGCTGCTTGACGTCACGATGTCTCCTGATCCGTCGGCGCTACCAGGCGGTGCGGTCCTGCAGACGCTCATCAATGGGTTGGCGGGTTGGGCCCTGCTGGCAAGCCTGGCGGGCCTCGTCATCGGAGCCGCGGTGTGGGCACTCGGTGCCCACAGTCAGAACTACCAGCAGGCCTACCTTGGTCGGCGAGCGGTGCTCGTGGCCGGCGGCACCGCACTGCTGATCGGCGCAGCGCCGACGATCATCAACTTCTTCGTCTACTTCGGTGTGGGGGTCTGAGCGTCGATGGAGTCTCTCATCGCACACGGCGTCCTCGCGGTGGCGCGGGCCATCCTCGCGCTAGCCGAAGCGAGCCTCGATCGTTTCGGCGCGAGCTTCGTCGAGAACCTCCTGAGGTGGATGCTCGACCACATCGGCCAGCTCATCGCTCGCGCCCCCGACGTCGTGCCAACGGCTCGGGTTGTCCAAGAGCTGTATGGCCGTGTGGCTCTGGTGGCGGGAGTCCTCCTCTTGCCAGCGATGATGGTTGCGCTCGTCGCTCAGCTCCGAGCTCCACACCTGCCAGCGCTTGGCACCACGGTCGCGCGTGTCGGAGGTTGGGCGTTGGCCGTCAGCGCGCTGCCGCCGCTCGTGACGGCGAGCGAGCGTTGGGTGGGCGCGGTCTCAGCGGCTGCGTTCACGGCCTTCGGGGCGGTACCTGAGGGGGCCCTCGGCGTGCCGGGGAGTGCCCTCGCGCAAGGTACTAGGACCGCAGCCGTGGTCGTCCTCGGTCTGCTCGCCGCCGTGTCGGCGCTCGCGTGCTACCTCGAGCTGGCCGCTCGCTCGCTCGCAATCGACCTCGTCGTCGTCTGCTGGCCGCTCGCTGCGATCGGCCTCGTCGTCCCTGCTCTGCGACCCGTGGTACGGCGGTCGCTCGAGCTTCTCGCAGGACTCGTGCTCTTGCAGCTCGTGCTCGCGATCACGCTTGGTCTCGGGCGTGCGCTCGTCGACGGCGAGGGGGGTGGTGCTGGTGGTTTCGCCCTCGCTGGAGCCACGCTCATCGTCGCCGCGGTACTCGCGCCGGCCGTCACGCTGCGTCTCGTCCCGCTCGCAGAGGTACGTCTCTACGAGGTGACTCGCGCGCTTGCAGGACGCTCGGCGTCCGTTGGCTCGCGAACGCTTGCCGTCGCAGAGGCGCTCGGTGCGGAACTGGCGCCCCACACGCTGGCGACCGTCGAGCCGCTACCACCCTTCGAGGGCCACCCACCGCCTGAGGAGCTCTTCGAACGAGCGGACCGCGATCCGTGGGTCCGCTCTCTCCTCGAGGCAGCACAGAGGCCACCGAGGAGGCGGCGGTGAGCGCGTCGCCTCTTGGAACCCCTGCCCCGGGATCGCGCGTGCTCGGCGTCAACATTCGCGCTGCGCTTCGTCCGATCCTCGCCGCCGGCGTCCTCGGGATCGTCGCTGCGAGGTTTGGGGGGATCAGGGCGCTCCCGGTGGCGGGCGGACTCGCGGCGATCGCTGCGGGGGCGTGCCGACTGTGGGGCCTACATCCGGGAGCGTGGGTGCTCGCGTGGTCTCGAGAGGCGTTGCGTGGGAAGCGTCGACACCGGTTCGCGGCTCCAAGCATCGTGATGGCGGACGTCCACGCCAACCACGCCCGAGTCCTCGGGCGTGGCGACGCGGAGGTGGATGCGGCGTGGGAACGACTGCTTCGCGTGCGCGCGAGTGGCTGCCGACCTGGCGATCGGGTGCTCGTCCGAAGCGTGGTCGTGCCCGCGATTGAACGGATGGCGCCTGAGGGTGACGACGATCGTCGCGTTGCTGGGCTGCACTGGACGTCAGAGACCAGCGTGTCGCTCGCGCGCTCTCGACGCGGACGGCTCCATCGAGCCGAGCTGACACGTGCCTTGCGTACCGCCGCCTTGGCGGTCCACGGGGTCGTGAGCATCGAGCCGGTGCCATGCATCGATGAGGCAGCCTGGGCGTTCCTGCCTCCGGGGCTGTCGCCGTCGTGCCTGCGGGAGCTACCCGATCGCCTCACCGGCACTGGTCTGCTCGTGCGGGCGCTGCGAGTTCGACGCTTTCCTGCGGGGGTGGTCAGTTCCGCGAGCCTCCAGCCACTCTTCGCTCCAGCTCCACCACGGCGGGTGGTGAGCCTCGTCGCCTCGCCGCTCGATCCCGGGCATGGACTCCGAGTCATCGGCCGAACTGCGGTCGAGGTGGCCGCCGACCAGCGCATGCGAACCGACCATGGCTACCGACTCGGGGTTGAGGAGGCCACCACAGCGCACCGGCTCGAGGCCATGGAGCACCAGTTGACGGAGGGTCATCGGTTGTGCCGCTGGGAGCTCCTCGTCGTCGTCGCAGCTCCTGACCTGCGTGGTCTCGAAGCCGCGACCGCACTCGTCGTTGAACGAGCCGCGACGTGTCGACTCGATCTCGAGCTTGGTTGGGGACACCAGCGATCGTGGGTTGAGAGCGCGCTGGCAGGGGCTGAACGGTGGACCTAGCCTGGATGGACTCGACGTTGGCCCTCAGCGTCCTGCCGTTTCCACTGATGCGCCCTTCGAGCCTCGAGGGTGCACCAGTGCTCGGCACGATTGCGACGGGCGGGCTCTTTCGGTTCGACCCCTTTGCTCTCTATGCGCGAGGGTGCGTCACGAACCCCAACGTGCTCGTGCTCGGCGACGTTGGGCGCGGCAAGAGCAGCGTCGTCAAGATGCTGCTCGTGCGCACCGTCAAGCAAGGTCAGAGCCTCCTCATCTTGGATCCAAAGGGTGAGTACGCAGCGGTTGCAGACGCACTCGGCG
>ML178746.1:0-1716 GCA_004366215.1 Actinomycetota bacterium
TCGAGGCCGAGCGCCCCGATGAGCGCGAGGCGCGGCGAGCCGCGCGCACCGAGCCTGCCGAACGCGACAGCCGCGAGCACCCCGGCCACCGTCCCACCGGCGAGCACGGCGCCAACGGCGACGAGCCCGATGTGCCGCCCGAGGTGCAGGTACGGCACGACGAACGGAGTGGCGAGGCCGTTACCGAGCGACGCCGCGCCGACGCCGAGGTAGAGCCAGCCGAGAGACTGCCGAACGGGCGGTGAGGCTGACACGAGGCCAGGCTACCGACCCAGCGCGGGCACATCACCGCCGGATCAGCGCCGGAGGGGACCTCGAGGCGAACTTGCTGCGACTGCCTCGCAATAAGATCGACGGAGACGGTGTTAGCACACCTCGACCGACGTAGCGAGGGAGGCACGGTGGCACACGACGCGACGCACGAGCGACGACTCGCTCAGGTCTTCCACCTCTTCGACCTCTTCCCTCTCTCCGTCTCCAGCGTCGGACCGGTGTTCTCGGTGGCCGCCACGGGCGGCGTCATGGCCGCCTACGCCGGATGGTGGGCGCTGCCTGCCATTGCGCTCCTCGCGATGCCGTTCGTCGTGGCCTCGTTCGTCTTCCGGCTCCTCAACCGTCACTTCCCACACGCCGGCGCGTCGTACCACTGGTCGGCACGCATCCTTGGCCGCTCGTTCTCCCGCTACCAGGCCTGGATCCTCATCCTGGCCTACTTCCTCTCGATCCCCCCCATCGCCATCCCCGCCGGCTCGTACACGCTCGCCCTCGTCGACCCGAGCCTCGCGCGCTCCAACGCAGCGCTCATGCTGGTCACGCTCGGCTGGATCGTCTTCGCTGCGATCCCACTCCTCCGCGGCGCGCGTCCGACGGCGCAGATCACGAAGGTGTTCATGGTCCTCGAGCTCCTCTCCCTCGCACTCATGGGCGTCGTCGGATTGGCGCGCTTTGGGCCCACCCACGTCCCGGTTCACTTCGGTCCACCTCCGATCGGCGGCATCCTCATCGTCGCCGTCGTCGCCGCGACCGTCCTCGACGGCTGGGAGATCGACTCGTACGCGGCCGAGGAGGCCCAGCGCCCCCGCGAGGAGCCGGGTATCAGCGGCATCATCGGGGCCTTCCTCGCGCTCCTGTTCTACGCCGTGCTCTACCCGCTCGTCTTCGCGGAGACGCCGATGCGGCTGCTCGCCTCGAGCGCCGACACCGACCCGCTCGCGCTCTGGGCGCAGCGGGTCTTGCCGGCAGGGTTCCACTGGGCGATCCTCATCCCCATCCTCGGCTCGACCGCCGGCGGGCTCTGGCTCACGACCTACATCCTCACCCGGGCGCTCTACGCCATGGGTCGAGAGCGCCTGCTTCCGGCGACCTTTGCCCGAGTGAGCACGCGCCGCGTCCCCCACGTCGCGACCCTCGTCGTCCTCGGGCTGACGGTCGTCGTCGTCGCGATCCAGACCTTCGTCTCCTCGCTCGGTAGCTTCTTCGCCCTCGTCCTCTCGGCTGCGGGGTTCTTCCTGCTCGCTGAGTTCTTCTCCGACACCTTGACGGCGATCGTCTTCCTCACGCGAGCCCACCGGCGTCTTGGCATCCACGACGACCACCGCCACCCGGTCCTCTTGAGCCTCGCGGTCGTCTCCGCGCTCATGATGGGAGGGCTCCTCGTCGCGTTCTTCATCTACGGCCCCGCCGCGATCGGTAGCGGCATCGACCCGGCCGTCCCGG
>ML178746.1:1726-8973 GCA_004366215.1 Actinomycetota bacterium
AGCCCTCCGCGACGAGGCGGCGACCCGCCTCGTCGCGGCTGTGAGCCCGCGAGGCAGCACCGGCTCGGCCGCGCTGCCACCGCGAGGGCCGGCTCAGCCGTCGCGTGCGACGAGCGACACCGAGCCGAGGTGCTCGATGTCGCCACGCCAGGCCCCCGGGCTGAGTGGTACCATCGGGGTCAGCGTCCCGCTCAGCACCCAGCGACCGCCCTCGAGGTGGCCGCGGCGCTCGAGGAGCCACGAGAGCGCGCGCCACGGATCGCCCCGGACGTTCTGCCCGACGCCCGTAGCGACGACGGCGCCCTCGCGGCGTAGCTCACCCCGTGCGGCGCTGAGCGCTCCAGGTGCTGGTGCAGCGCACGGAGCACCGAGGACGTAGCGCCCCGCTCCCGCTCGGTCAGCGACGAGGCTCTCGAGCCGCTTCGGCCAGCCACGAACGCGTGAGTCGGCCACCTCGAGGGCCGGAGCCGCAGCGCCCACCGCCCGGACGAGCTCGCGAGCCGGCTGCGACGCGTCCACGGAACGCTCGAGGAAGAACGCGACCTCGAGCTCGAGCCGCGGCGCGATGAGGTCGTCGAGGTTGCAGGTCCCCCTCTCGTCGATGCGCTCCGACGCGAGGAGTTCCCCGGCGATCGGCTCGGACGCCCCGAACCGTGCGGCGGCCGCGGAGTCGCTCAGGCCGATCTTCCATCCCGCGACCCGCGCACCTGCTGCCGTCGCTCGTTCGACGAGCCGGCGACACACGAGCTCAGCCTCGCTGGCTCGAAGACCAGCGAGGCTCGCCTCCTCGAGCGGGTCTCGCCGCAGGCGCGCGGCCTCGAGGAGGTCGACGACCTGCTCGACGATCGCGTCCTCGGCCACAGCAGCACGCCTCCCACGCCGCTCGCGTGCCCCCGGCAGGATTCGAACCTGCGCACATGGTTTAGGAAACCACTGCTCTATCCCCTGAGCTACGGGGGCGACCTCGCTCATGGTAGCGCACCGTCGGGTGTGCGACGACGGACGGGAATAGCGCTGGCTCGTCGCCGCTTGACTAAGTGGCACGGCAGCGATGGAGGTAGCGATGGCACGACTCCCTACCGAGCCGCACGCGCGACGCCTGCGCGAGCTCACCCCGGTGCTCAAGGCCCGGCTCGCTCGACTCGTGCCTCGGGTCGCGGTCGACGACCTCGTCCAAGACGCGCTCGCCGCTGCCGTCGCTCACAACGTCCCCCTCGACGAGGAGGAGCGGCTACTCGGCTGGCTCACCGTCGTGGCGCGTCGTCGCGCCATCGACTGGCTACGACGCAACCGTCGGCCCGTTGACCCTCGGCTCGTGCCGCTACCAGAGGACGCTCGTGACCACGCCCCGCACGTCGTCGACCGCATCGTGCTCGAGGCCGCCCTCGCCCTCCTGCCCGAGGCACACCGGCGCGTCGTCGTCGACGTCTGCGTTCGCGGCCAGACGACGGCCGAGGTCGCCGACGCGCTCGGCGTCCCCGTCGGTACGGTACGCTCTCGCTTGCACTACGGCCTCGCCACACTCCGCTCGCTCATCGACGCTGACCATGCCACCTCCAGATGAGATCTGCCGGCTCGAAGCGGCCTACCTCCTCGGCGAGCTCGACCCCGAGCTGAGCGCCGCCTTCGAGGCGCACCTCGCGACCTGCGCCCCGTGCCCGGACTCGCTCGCCCCAACCCTCTCACTCATCGCAGACCTCGCAGCGCTGCAGCCGTCGAAGCGCCCGACGCCGCCGCGACGACGAGGCGCTCGCACGAGCCGCGGAGCCCTCGCGGTCCTCGCGAGCCTGCTCGTCGGCGTCGTCCTCGGCCTTGCGAGCTCACGACTCCTCCTCGCTCGCGCGACGCCTCCGCGCCCCGCGATGGTCCTCGGGCTGCGAGGAGACCACCTGCGCGGAGAGCTCGTCGTCTACCGTCGAGCGTGGGGATCGGCGATCGACCTGAGCGCCGCTGGCCTCCCGTCGCACGGGACCATGCGCCTCGTCGTCACCGCTGCCGACGGCTCGACCGCGCTGACGAGCTGGCGTGCCACCACCTCCCCGCAGATCTCGCTCGAGACCGCGACGCCGTTCGCGCCAGGCGACATCGTCGCGACGACGATCGAGCTCGAGAGCTCCCACGGCCGGCCGGTGTGGAGCTGGCACCGCCTCGGCGCGCGCCCTCGTTCTTAAACCATCGCTGTGGGTACCCCCGAGGGCTCCCACCCTCAGCTACACTCGAGCGTCACAGTCACCCAGAGTCGGCCGCGACAAGGGAGGCCTGCGTGCTCGTCGTCGTTCGACATGCCCATGCCGTCGCCAGCACGCCGGGGGGCGACGACCTCGAGCGCGAGCTCAGCCCCCGAGGCGCCCAGACCGCGCTCGCCCTGCGTCGTGACCTCCTCGCCTACCACCCCGAGCACCTCCTCTCGAGCCCAGCTCGACGTTGTCGCGAGACGCTCGAGCCGCTCGCCCAGGCGCTCGGCCGCCCGCTCACCCTCGACGAGGGCCTCGGGCCACGCGCCACCGACGAGCAGCTCGCGCTCGTGCTCGCCTACGTCTGCGGCCTCGAGGGCAGCGTCGTCGCCGCGACCCACGCCCCGCAGCTCGAGCGGCTCGTGGCCACCCTCCTCGGCGAGCACGGCATCACGATCGACCCGCACGCGCTGCACCTCCCTCCCGGAGGATACGTGACGGTCGCGTTCTCCGAGGACCTGCGCCCTGCTCGCATCGAGCGGGTGCGTGCCGTGCCTGGGCCGAGCGCCGAGGGGGTCGTCCTCGTTGGCTGAGTCGCTCAGCGGAGCCATGAGCGTCCGAGAAGTGCTCGAGCGCACCCGCCGCCAGCTCCACGACCTCGGGGTGCTCAGCGTCCGCGCTCTTGTGAGCCAGCCTCACGAGGTCAACGGGCACGTGTTCTTCACCCTCCTCGACGACGAGCACGGGATGTACCGGCTCCAGGCGGTGCTGTGGCGGTCTCGTCGGGCCAGCGTCGCACGCGCCCTCGAGGCGGCCGGGCTCGCCGGCTTTGGCGACGGTGCGCTCGTCGTCGTCCGGGGTCGCCTGAGCGTCCTCGAGCGCCAAGGTGCCGTCGTCTTCGACGTCACGAGCGCCGACGTCGAAGCGATCCTCGGGGCACGCGCGCTGCGCCGAGCCAACGCGGTTCGTACGCTCGAGGCCGAGGGCCTCCTCACGCGCAACCGCGCCCTCCCCCTGCCGCTCGTGCCACTCGACGTCGCGCTCGTGACCTCCGCAGCGGGCGTGGTCCAAGACGACGTGCGCAGTGAGCTCGCGCGTTCGGGCTTCGCGTTCCGCACGCGCCTGTTCCACGCCGCCGTGACGGGCGCTGACGCGCGCCGGTCGCTCCGCGCAGCGCTCGCGAGGGCGATCCGTGCCCACCCAGACGTCGTCATCCTCGCGCGCGGCGGTGGCGCCGCCGACGAGCTCGCTGCCTTCGACGACCTCGAGCTCGCGCGGCTCATCGCGACGAGCCCGGTCTGTGTCTGGACCGCGATCGGCCACGCTGTCGACCAACCGCTCGTCTGCTTCGTCGCTCACCGGAGCTTCGACGTCCCGCACGCGGCTGCTCACACCCTCGTCGAGCTCGTCACGAGCTTCACCACCGACCTTCGAACCACCGTCGACGGCACAGAGCGCGCGTGCCGAGCTCGGCTCGTCGCCACAGAGCGCGCGAGCCGCGACCTGAGGCGCTCCCTCGCGACGGCGAGCCGCCGACGCCTCGACGCGCTGAGCCGCGAGCGCGCGGACCTCGCCCTCATCTCCGCTAGGGCGGCAGCCCGCACGAACGAGCAGCGCGCAGCGCTGCAGAGGGCCGAGCGCGTCGTGCGCGCGGCTCACGCGCTCGCGGCCTTCTCGCGAGCTACGCTCCCGAGCGAGCTCTCGCTCGCACGAAGCGCCGTTCGCCAGCGCGCGGGGGCCTCCGACGCCGTGGCGGCGCTTGGGCACGCCCTCACGCGCCTCGTCGAGCGCGACCTCAGGCGCCGTCGCACCGGGGTCGACGATCGATCCCTCGTGCGCTCGGCGACGGCACAGCTCGACCACGCGGCGTCCTCGCTCGCGCTCGTACGCTCTGAGCTGCGACGAGCCGGCCACGAGGCGCTCCAGCGCGCCTGGCGCTCCGCCCACGACCTGCGTCGACCGCTCGCCAGCATCGTCGAGCCTCTCGACGCCGGCTTTGCCATCCTCACCGATCGTGAGGGTACGTGGCTGCGCACCGCGCTCGCGGTGCGCCGTGCCGGCGCAGTGGACGCCCACCTCATCGACGGGGACGTCGCGCTCGTCGCGACGACACGAGAGCGCACCAGAGGAGGAGCCGGTGACACCTGAGCCCGCTGACGACGAGGCCGGCCTCGCGCGCCACTTTCTCGAGCTCGACGACGAGGCGTTCTCGAGCGAGCTCGCACGGTCGACCTTCGAGGTCCTCAGCGCAACCGCTCGCGGGATCGCTCAGCTCGTCGACGACGGCGCGGTCGGGCTCGACGCGCTCGCGCGCACGGTTCGACGTGCCCGCAGCATCCTCGCCGAGTGCGACCGGCGCATCCGAGCCGTCGAGGCTGAGCTCACGAGCGACGTCGACGACGAAGAGCCGTTCTAGCTCTCGCTAGACGAGCGCACCGACCTCACGCGCGACGTCCTCGAGCGCGCCGGCCAACCCCTCAGCGAGCACGTCGAGCTCGTGCGGCTCGATGATGAGCGGCGGCGAGACCGCGAGGCTCGAACCGAGAACGCGCACGAGGACGCCGCGCGCACGCGCGCGAGCCGCGACGCGCTCGAGCGCGTCGGGGTACTCGGCGAGCACAGGCGCCTGCAGCTCCACCGCACCGAGCAGGCCGAGGCCGCCACGGACCTCCTCGACGATCGGGATGGCCGCGAGCGGCGCGAGCCGCCGGGCGAGCTCTCCCTCGAGGACCTCGCCCCGCTCGAGGATGTGCTCCTCCTCGAGGATGCGGCAGTTCGCGACGCCAGCCGCCGCACAGGTCGGGTGCCCCGAGTAGGTGGCGCCGTGGCGAAACACCGGCGCCCCAGGGCGCTTGAAGGGGGCCGCCACCTCTCCTGAGACCACGACGCCCCCGAGCGGCAGGTAGCCGCTCGTCACCCCCTTGGCAAAGGTGATGAGGTCGGGCCGAACCCCGAAGCGCTCGATGCCGAACCAGGTGCCGAGCCGACCGAACCCACAGATCACCGCGTCGACGATGAGGAGGACGCCGTGGCGTCGGCAGATCTCGCTGAGCGCCTCGAAGTACCCGGGCGGCGGTGGGTAGACCCCTCCCGCGCCGATCACCGGCTCAGCGATCACCGCAGCCACGCGCTCGGGCCCTGCAGCCACGATCGCCGCCTCCACCGCCTCGACCGCATCCCAGGGAACCTGAACCGTGGAGGGGACGAGCTCGCCGAAGCCGGTACGGTTCGCTTCGATGCCCGCGAGCGAGGTACCAAACCCCCACGTGCCGTGGTAGCCCCTCGTGCGAGCGATGAGCATGGTTCGCGAGGGCTCGCCGACCTCGTAGAAGTAGCGGCGCGCGAGCTTGGCCGCCGTCTCGACGGCGTCCCCACCACCGAGGACGAAGAACACCTCAGCCTCGGGCATCGGAGCCCGCTGCGAGAGCCACTCGGCGAGCTCCTCTGCAGGACGGTTGGAGAAGGTGCCGAACGCGGAGTAGCCAGCCAAGGCACGGGCCTGCGCTGCGATGGCCTCAGCGATCTCCTGGCGACCGTGGCCGACGTTCGCGTACCACAGCGCAGCCGTCCCGTCAAGGTAGCGCCGACCCTCCTCGTCCCAGACCCACACGCCCTCACCACGAGCGAAGACGACGGGGTGCGTCGCGCTCTCCCACAGCTGCCCGAAGGGGTGCCAGAAGCGTCCCATACCAACCTCCTCACCCTGGAGCCTACGGGACCCGAGTCAACCTCCCGTCCTGACCCGAGGCGACGACCTCAACGCGGTTGCGACCTGCCTGCTTGGCGAGGTAGAGCGCGGCGTCTGCTGCGCCGAGGAGCACGTCGAGGCTCGGCGGATCGCCTCCCTGACGTGAGAGGGCGACACCAACCGACGCGCTCGCGTGGATCGAGAGCGTGGCCTCGACGCGAGCCATGATCTCTCGGCGCAGCGCCTCGCCGAGGTTCCGAGCGCCCTCGAGGTCGAGCCCACCGACGACCACGACGAACTCCTCACCGCCCCAGCGCGCGAGGGCGTCGCCGTTGCGCAGGCACGAGCGCAGCGCGGCCGCCACCACGCGAAGGACCCGGTCGCCGACGTGGTGCCCGTGGTTGTCGTTGATCGCCTTGAAGTGGTCGAGGTCGATGAAGATCGCGCCCGAGGTGCGACCCTCTGCGTGCGCGTCGACGAGCACGTGCTGTGCGCGGCGCTCGAAGCTTCGCCGGTTGAGCAGGCCCGTCAAGGGGTCGGTCTGAGCCTCCTGGCGCAGCGCTGCGGTCGCGCGAGCCTGTGCCACCGCGATCGCCGCTTGGTCTGCGAAGAACTCGAGCGCCTGGATCTGGCCGAGGTCCGGGTAGCGGCCGTCGACCGGGTTGTCGACCGAGATCACCCCGAGGAGCTGCTCGTCGTTGAGGAGCGGGATGGAGAGCGTGTCCTCTGGCTGCCAGCACTCCTCGTCGGGCACCGAGGGTGCGGCGTCTGCGCGAGGCGGCACCGACATGCGGCGCGCGAGCTCCGGTGGCAGTGGGTACGCCCGGTGACGGAAGAGGTACGAGCGCGACACCCGCATCTGGGGCGCCATGACGGCTGCGTAGAGGCTGATCGGGATCGGCCCCGCGGCGCGCAGCCGAGCCGCCTCCTCGCCGGAGACGCCGCTCGTGACGGCGAGCCGCAGCGACTCACCCTCGCGCAGGTAGATCGCCGCCCGACCGAAGCCGCCAGCGGCGGTGACCGCGTCTGCCGCGGCCTGGAGGATCTCCTCGAGCGCTTGGAGACGCTGCACCGCGCTCGAGGCGCGAAAGAGCCCGGTGAGCCGAGCTCGCTCCGCTTCGAGGATGCGTACCTGCGCCGACACCCGCGACCGCAGGTGCTCCTGGACGAGCGCGAGCCCGAGGAGCTGAGCGAGCGCGTCGAGGTAGGCTACCTCAGCCGGCGAGGGGCCGCCGACGACGACCGGTGCGTCGAGGAACAGGACCGCTCCGGCGTGCTGTTGCCACGACTCGACGATCTCGAAGGTCAGCGAGGCGGGATCCCAGCCCTCGAGCCGCTCTGGCGAGGCGCGGATCGCCCCACGCGCGAGGAGCTCTCGAACGAGA
>SIRY01000020.1 GCA_004366215.1 Actinomycetota bacterium
GACCGGCGGTCGAGGCGACGAGGGAGACGGATGGCGTCACGTCGTCCTGCCCCCACCGCAGCGCTCGACGGCACGCGTCGCGCTCTTCCTCGTCCTCATGACGGCATGGTCCGTGGTCGTGGCACTCAACTGGCCCGAGGCCTCCCAGGCTGTGAAGGGACTGCTCGCCTCGCTCGTTCGCCTCGGCGGCGTGCCGTCGGCCGTGGTGGCATCGTACGTCGCGCGGACCAACCCGCTCATCCTCGTGCTCGTCGTCGGGAGTCTCGGTGCGCTCGTCGTCGCGCGTCGCCACACGGCCCGTTCGCTCGCGCTCTCGCTCGTGGTCCTCGGTGGGGTTGCGCTCGGCAGCTTGGTGGCGGTCGGATCGGTCGAGATGCTCCTCAGCGAGGTCGGGGCTCCATCCGACATCGTCTTCTACGTAGCAGAGCTCACCGCGCTCGGCTCGGGGTTCCTTGGGCTGCTCGTCCTCGTGACGCTCACGACAGCGCTCCCGCGTCGCTACGCCGCGCGAGCAGGTGTTCGACCGATCGCAGCGAGCCTTCTGCTCGTCGGGCTGCTCCTCACCGTCATCGTGGCCGCAGGCGCCCTCCTGCGAGGTGTGGGCGCCGGCTTGAGCGTGGTGTCGCCGCCTGACGGGCTCCTCGTGTTCCTCACGCTGCCGTCGCTCGTGACGAGCGTGCTCGTCCTCGTGCTGCTCGTGCGCTCCAAAGAGCGTCCTGGGCGCGGCGACCCCTTCGAGCCCATCGACGTGATCATGCCTGCGTTCAACGAGGAACGAGGCATCGCGCGCTCGCTCATCGCGCTCGATCGCGCAGCAGCACGCTACGGCGGCCGCGTACGCGTGCTCGTCGCAGATGACGGCTCCACGGACCGCACGCGGGAGGTCGTCGCTGAGGTGGCCCGCCGCGCCGTTGCGGCGGAGATCATCTGCCTCGCTGGTCCGCACGGAGGCAAGTCCTTCGCGCTCAACCGAGCGCTCGAGGCCGCGAGCGCGCCGATTGTCGTTCGCGTCGACGCGGACATCCTCGTCGAGGAACGCTGCCTGCTGCCCTTGCCTCACTGGTTCGCAAACCCCGCTATCGGCTGCGTCGGGGCCTTTGACCTCCCGGACTTCAGTCTGCCTGCGTGGTATACGAAGGGCCGGCTCTTTGAGTGCCTCATGACCTTTGGCTTCTCGCGACTCGCTTACGAGCGCCTCGACGCGAACAACGTCCCCGGCACGTTCATGGCGTTTCGTCGGCTCGACGCGCTCAGCGTCGGCGGGTTCGTCGAGGGCATGAACGGCGAGGACTCGGACCTGACGTTCAACCTCGGCAAACTCGGGCTGCGGTCGGTCATCGACCCGCACGTCGTGATCTACGAGGACGTCCCTCAGACCTTCGACGCCTTCGTCGAGCAGCGGACACGGTGGTCGAGGGCGTCGTTCCACGTCGCGCTGCGACACGCGCCCTGGACGCTCAGCGAGGTGAGCCCTCGCCTCATTGTGCAGGCTCGCTTTCTCTTCAGCAAGCTCACCTCCATGCTGCGCCCCGTGACGTACCTCTCAAGCGCGATCTTCTTCCTGCTCGTACCGCGCTACGGGGGGTCGCCGCTTCGCACCGTGGTGCTGCTCGGGCTGACGGTCCTGCCGCAGCTCGTGGTGGTCGTCGCTGCCACCCTCTACTGGGGCTTCTGGCGCGAACTACGCTACCTGTGGGTGTGGCTTCCGTTCACGGCGGTGCGCAAGTTCGGCATCATCTCTGGAGTCGTCTCGCTTCCCCCCATCGGCCAGCGGCTCGGGCACTCCGTCGAGTCGACGCGAGAGGGCGAGATCGGTGCGGTGGTTTAAGGGTGCGCTCGTCGTCGCGGCGGGCTGCGCGCTCGCAGGCTGCGGGGTCGGTGCTGCGGGCGCCCACAGGAGCGCGGCGACGGCGAAGCGCCGATCTGCGGTCGTCGGCGCGGCGCAGACGACGTTGCCTGGCGTCCACTGGGTGCTGGCCAGCGGGGCGCTCCGGCGTCTCGAGCAGGCGGGCGGCGCGAGCTGGGCGAGCGCTGTGTTTCGACCTCAGACGACGACCCTCATCGTTGCGCCGAGCGCGATCGGGCAGTGGTCGTCGTGGCAGGGACACATCTGGCTCGATGCGACGAGCCTCGCCGGCGTACGTGCTGCACTCGCAGTGGCCACGCCGGGTGACGCGGTGCTCCTCGACCTTGAGCACTGGAGCCGAACGCCGATGAGCGAGCAGCTCAACGCCGCGGCGACGTACGAGCACGCAGCGGCGCTCGCCGAGGAAGCACACGTACCGCTCGTCGCAGCTCCAGCCACAGACCTCGCTCTCGTCCTCACGCCAGGTCTGCGCGTGACGCAGGGGTTCCTCTCCTCGGGCATCGTCCAAGCGGCGGCGCGCGGAGCGTCGGTGTTCGAGGTGCAGGCCCAAGGGCTCGAGACGAACCCCGCTCGGTACGTGAGCTACGTCAGAGCCGTCGTTGCGCAAGCTCGCCAGGCGAACCCGTCGATCGGCATCGTGCTCGGACTGTCGACGAACCCGAGTGGCGAGCACGTTGCGGCGAGCGAGCTGCGCGAGGACATCGCGCTGACGCGCAGCTTCGCCCAAGGCTACTGGCTCAACGTGCCTCAGGGTGGGGCGTCCTGTCCTCGCTGCGGCGTCGCGCAGCCCGAGGTCGCGGTGGCGCTCCTCAAGGGGTCGGCGTGAGGCGGTCCGCGGTCGTCGTGCTCATCGTCGTCGTGCTCGTCGCGGGCGGCGTCGCGGCGGTCGTCGGGCTGTCTGCGACGACGCGCCACCACCACCGTCCACGCGCGAAGGTGAGCGCGTCCACCACGCTCGGCGCGGTTGGTGGCCGTACCATCTGGCTGCTTGCCGAGGCGCACTTCGATCAGGTCGTCTCCGTGCCGGCCGTGCGTCGTCTCTTCGAGCGTGGCGTCGTCTACGAGCCCATCAGCGTTCGGCAGCGCCCGAGCACGCTCGTACCCGTCATCGTCACCGCCGACTTCCACTCTGAGGCGCTGCTCGCCGCCTCCGTCGCAGACGGTACCTTGCCGAGTGGCACGCGAGCGGTGATCTACGACAACGAACGCTTCGCGAACACCCCTCTCGCCGAGCAGGACAACATCCTCGCAGCGACCGAGCGCGCCAGCGCCGTCGCTCGAGCTGCCGGCCTGACGTCGATCTGCGACTTCATTCAGCCTGACCGACTCCCTCCTGGGCAGCGGACGGCGTCGAACGAGGTTCCACCCTGCAGCATCGTGGGGCTCAACACCGTGCAGCAGAGCGAGCGTAGCGTCGTCGCGTATCGCGGAGTCGTGAGCGCTGAGGTCGAGACGAGGCGTCCTGTGAACG
>SIRY01000021.1 GCA_004366215.1 Actinomycetota bacterium
CGAGACGGTGACGCGCCGAGGCGTCGCCCAAGAGGCGCGCTAGAGCGTCGCGAAACGCGTGCGGCGTCCGCTCGTCGACAAGGACGCCGGTCCGACCGTGGGCGATGAGCTGGGCGAGCCCACCGGTTCGCGTGGCGACGACAGGTGTCGCGCACGCGAGCGACTCGAGGGCGACGAGCCCGAAGGTCTCGCTCTCTGAGGGTACGATGGTGAGGTCGGCAGCACGGTAGTACGTGCCGAGCTCGATCTGGGGGCGCGGTGCGACGAGGTGGAGCCGTCCTGCGGCATCGTCGCGCGCGGCGAGCTCGCGTACCTTGGCCAGCTCCGCCTCGCCGTCGAGACCCGACGGCCCTCCCACGATGACGAGGTGGGTGCGCGGATCGTCGAGCCCGAGCCAGGCTTCGACGGCGAGGGCGGTCCCTTTGAGTCCCTGGATCCTGCCGACCCAGAGGACGACCGTCGCCTCGGGTGGAACTCCGATGGCGAGGCGAGCAGCCTCTCGGCTCTGTGCCGGCCCAAAGGTCGCTGGGTCGATGCCAGGCTCGATGACGACGACGTCGCCACGCGGTTCTCCGTAGAGGCCACGGAGCCACGCCGCTTCGGCTGCCGACGAACACACAACGAGGTCTGCGCAGCCGAGGATCCGCTGCTCTTGGTGGACCCTGGCCTCGGTGAGGTGGTTCGGCCGCTGGCCGAGGCTGAGTTTGGCGCGCTCGAGCGTGTGGAAGGTCACAGCGAGCGGGACGGTCAGTTCGTGCTTGATGGCGTGAGCGACGACCGCAGAGAGCCAGTAGTTCGCGTGGAGCGCGTCGACGCCGAGCGTAGGGGAGCTGAGCGCATCGAGGACTCGTTCACGAAACCGGGCGATCCGCTGGCTGAGGTCGACGCCAGGCTCGTCGGGGAACGAGCTCAACCACAGGCCAGGTTCGATGCGCCAGCGGCCAGGCTCGTAGTGTGCGCCGGTGAAGATCTCGACGTCGTGGCCGGATCGAGCGAGGTGCGTCGCGAGGTTACGCACGTACACGCTCATCCCGCCATTGACGCCCTCGCCGGGCGTTGCGAACGGCGATGCGTGGTAGGAGATTACCGCAAGGCGCACTCGACCGCACCCTCCTCCCGTCGACGGCGCCTTGGCCCAACCGGGCGGGCACGACGCCTATTCCCAAGCGGTGTCACGGTCCGAACGGGGGCCCCTCGCGCTGGCCCTGCGCGCCCACGACACGCTCGATGAGGGCGTCGCTCACGACGTCGAGCGCCGCGTGGAGGCGCCGCCGCAGGTCGCTCAGCGTCTGCTCGGCTGCACGCTGCCGCTCGAGCCACGCCGAGCGCTCGGCGGGTGACACCTCGGTCGCACCGAGCGGGCCTGCAAGCTCCGTCACCGCCTCGGTCGCGAGCGCCACGTCCTCTTCGGAGAGCGAGAGGTCGACGTAGCGCCGCGCAATCGGCGGCACCGGTTGGTTCGGGACGGCGAGGCGCCGGGTGAGCTCGGCCCCACGCAGCTCACCGAGCTCGACCGCGTCGAGGCGAGTCTGAACTTCGCGACGCGCGAAGGAGAGGATGTTCTCGAGGCGCAACCCACGGCTGCGCAGCTGAGCGAGCTCGTCGCGGCCAAGGTCGGCGAGATCCTGCGCACGATCGATCACCTCGAGGACCGCCTCCTGCAGCAGTGCCATCGCCACCCCCTTGGACCGCTGCGCTCAGCCTACCGTCGACGTGTCCGAGGAACCCGTCGCTGCCTGCCTCGGCGCGAGGAGCTCCACGACGAGGCCTCGCGACGCGGTCGCCTCGACCGTCGTCTCGCCGTCGCTGCGTCGGTGGATGGTCAGCGAGGTCGTTGCGTCGCCGATGCGCAGCTGCTCTAGCGTCACCCTCGACAGCCAGGCGGGCAGCAGCGGGCGCAGGGTCAGGGTTCCGCGCGCAGCGTCTGGCTCGAGGCCGAGCAGCGCTGCGAGGAGGAGGGGAAACGCGCCCGCCGCCCACGCCTGGGGAGCGTTCGCGAGCCGGTACGGCCGTGGGTACGCGCCGTCATCCCGAGGAACGCCGGTGAAGAGCTCGGGTAGTCGACCGCCGGCAAAGAGCGTGCCGGCGTCGAGCAGCGCGCCTGCGATGCGGTGGGCTGCGTCCGCGAGGCCGTACGCGGCGAGGCCGCTCACGAGGATCGCGTTGTCGTGCGGCCAGACCGAACCACGTTGGTAGCTCAGTGGGTTGTAGGCGGGGTGGGCTGCCGAGAGCGTCCTCACGCCCCAGCCGCTGAACATGTCCGGCTCGAGCAGTCGCGCGGCCACCGCGTGAGCCCTCGGCGTCGAGGGTACGCGTGCCCACAGGAGGTGTCCTGGGTTCGACGTGACAGAGGCGATGGGCCGCTTCGCGCCGTCGAGGCCGAGGTAGTACGTCGACTCCGATTCCCACCAGAACCGGTCCTCGATGAGTTCGACGAGGTGGTCGGCCTCGGCTCGAAGGGTCGCTGCCCGAGCAGGGTCGCCGAAGGCCTCCTCGAGGACGCGGGCCCAGGCACGTTTGGCCGCCACGACGTAGCCCTGGAGCTCGACGAGGGCTATTGGCCCCTCGACCGTTCCGCCGTCAGCCCCGAGGATGCCGTCTTCGGCGTCGCGCCACCCTTGGTGACGGTACCCACGCGGCGACCGTGTCGCGTACTCCTGGAGGCCGTCGCCGTCGCGGTCGCCGTAGCGGTCGATCCAGGTGATGGCGGCCTCGACGGCGGGACGCAGTCGCTCGAGGAGCGCTTGGTTCCCGCTCCAGGCCCACAGCTCTCCCGCTGCGATGACGAAGAGAGACGTCGCGTCGTGGGTGCCGTAGTAGGGCGTGTGGGGAATGAGGCCGAGGCGCGCGAGCTCGCCCTGGCGAAGTTCGTGAGGGATCTTGCCCGGCTCAGCGTCACGGGCTGGGTCGTCCTCGGTCGACTGCACACTCGCGAGCGCAGCGAGGGCGGCGTGGAGGAACTGGGTGCCAAGAACCGTGGTCTCGATGCCCGTCCAGAGGGCATCGCGGCCGAAGAGCGCGACGAACCACGGCACGCCGGCGGCGGGAATCCACGGTGGGATCTCTGGCCGCTCGCCGAGGCCCGTGCCCCTCGAGCTCATGCGCAGGGCGACGAGGTCGTCGACCGAGCGCTCGAGGATTCGCTGCAGCCGGGGCGAGTTGGCCCTCACGAGCGTGAGCGAGCGGCGAGCGCGCTGCTGTTCCTCGAGCGGCGCGACGAGGGCCTCGCAGGTCCCCACCGGACGGCGGGTCTCAGGAAGGCGTGCGTGAATTTGGATGCAGAGCCGGATGGGCTCCCGGGGAGCGAGGCGGAGGCGAACGCTCAGCCGGCCGTTGGCGTACTCTGGTGGTTGCGGCGCACTCGCGACCTCGACGACGAGTGATCGTTCGAACTGATCGTGACGGTAGGTGGTGGTGAGCTGGCGAGCCACCGGATCCCAGGTCGTCTGGACGGTGCCTCGGCGCGCGCGACGTCCCTGGCGCACGTCGAAGATGTCCGCGAAGTCGCTCTCGATGCCAAGCTCGAGGTCAACCTCGAGGATCGAGGAGGCGTAGCTCTCGACGAGCAGGTCATCGTGGATGCCGGGACCGAGCACTCGGTCGAGGCGCAGGCGCAGGGTCTCCTCCTCGCCCACGCCCCCGGGTAGATCGAGGGCTGGGTTCGTGAACTCGAGCCGCGCTGAGCGAGCGCCGAGACCGGCCCCCTCGACGAGGATGAGCGGCTGCGCACCGAGCGTGAGATTCCAACCCGAGATGAGGCGGGTGTCCTTGACGAAGTAGCCGCGTTCGCGCAACGGGTCGACCGAGCCGTCGCGTGCGGTGACGAGGACCTCGTCGTCGGCTGCGAGGGTGATGACCTGGGAGCCGAGCCAGTCGACCGTGGGTAGGAGCTCGTTGGTTCGACTCACCGACGCGCGAACCCCCACCGGCGGTGGCGCCGCTCGATGAGGACGTGGCGGTAGAGGCGAAGGTGGCTCGCCACCATGGTGCGGCTCGAGAAGTGCTCGCGCGCCCAGGCTCGCACGGCTGTTCGGTCGAGCGACGACGCGTCGATGAGCGCGCGTGCGAGCGTCGCTCCGTCGTCAGGGGGGTAGCCAGACACCCCGGGCGCGACGAGCTCAGGTGCGGCGCCACACGGCGTGGCGACGACAGGGGTCCCGACCGCCATCGCCTCGATCATGACTAGGCCGAACGGCTCCGGCCAGGCGATGGGATTCAGCAGGGCGAACGCCCCCTCGAGGAGGGCTTGCTTCTCGGTACCGCCTACCTCGCCCACGTACTCGACCTCGCTACCAAGCAGCGGCCGCACTACCTCGTCGAAGTACGCGTGCTCTGCGGGCTCGCGCATCTTGGCCGCGATGCGCAGAGGCACGCCGGCTCGACGGGCGACCTCGATCGCGCGGACGAGACCCTTGTCTGGACTCATACGACCGAGGAACAGGGCGTAGCCACCGTCGCCGTCGCCGAGGCGCGTCGCGTCGACGTCGATGCCGTGGTGGATGACGGCTGCGATCCTGACGCCCTCGGCCATGGCAGCCTGGGCTCGCGAGATCGCGATGACCGGGATCGTGGCGCTGATGTGGCGGTAGTAGGAGGCGATCGGGCCCGTGAAGGGAGCGTGGTTCGTGGTCACGATCGGCGCTGATGTCATGGTAGGGCCGACGAGCGGCCCGACGATCGTGTGATCGTGGACGATGTCGACCTCGCCGAGCTTGCGGTAGCCCTCGATCACGTGGAGCGACTCGTTCACGGGCGTCGCGTCGTCGGTTCCCCGAGCTGCCGGCGTCGCGGTGATGCGCTCGACAGGGCAGGTAGCGTCACCGGTCGTCACGAGCTTCACCGTGTGGCCAGCCGCCTGGAGGCCGCGAGCGAGCACGTCGAGAACGAGCTCTGTCCCCCCGTACCGGGGTGGGGGCACGGGAACCCAGCACGGCGCGACGATCGCGATGGTGAGGTGATCGTCGTGAGGTTCGCTCTCGAGTGGCTCACGCGGCTCCGCGACGACGGAGCGAAGTTGCGTCGACGTCGCAGTCACCGGACCCACTCCTTCTCGACACAGCGTCGAAAGCCGGGGCCAACGAGCGCCCACACACACGTTGAGCTGCAGGAGTTACCTCTAGTGTAGCGCTCTGGCCACACAGGCAGGGACGGTCAGCGTTGGAGCAGCGAGCCGACTCGGCGTACCCCGGATTCGAGCGACGGGGGTAGGAGGTTTGCCATCGCGTGGACGACGGGGCTCATCGTGGCGGTGCCCCGCATCGCGAGCCACACGCCGGGCGCCATCACTCGAGGGTCGCTGATCAGCCGCACGAACCGACGACCGAGCGCGTAGTACGCGCCGTAGCGTTGGCTCAAGAGGCGCGGGTAGCGTGCGAGAGGAGCGTCGTGGCCAGAGCGGACAGCGTGGGCGATGAGGCTCGCTGCGAGGCGACCGGTCTCCATCGCGTACGAGATCCCCTCGCCGTTGAACGGGTTGATGGTCGCAGCAGCGTCTCCGACGAAGAGGTAGTTGGGGCCAGCGACCGGTGTGATCGACGTCCCCATGGGGAGCTTGCCGCCTGTCGGTTTAGCGAGCACCGGGTGAGCGACGTCGAGATCCCACCGCTCCCGCACGCTGTCGATGAAGCGCTCGAGCTCGGTGGTCGTGTTGACGTGACGCCACGCTCCCTGGTTGGTCAGGATGCCAAAGCCGACGTTGACGGTCCCATCGCCCACCGGAAAGACCCACCCGTAGCCGGGCATGACGTGACCTCGCTCGTCACGGACGTCGAGGGCGGACTCGATCCACGGATCGTCAGCACGCGGCGATGGCAGGTAGGTGCGAATGGCGAGCCCGAGGGGCTGACGGGTGTCACGCTGAGCCCCCAGAGCTCGCGCGAGGCGAGCGTTGGACCCCTCAGCGCTGACGAACCAGCGACCGCTGAGGCGTACCGTCGCGCCGTCGTCGCTGCGGCGTGCGAGGACTGCGCGGATGCGTGCACCCTCGAGCTCGACGTCGGTGGCGTCGTGAGCTTCGAGCACGGTCGCGCCGTGAGCTGCTGCGTTCGCGAGCACGAGCGCATCGAGCTCACGTCGGCGAGCCACGAAGCCGTAGTTCGGCATGAGTGGGTGACGAGGCCAGGGGATCTCGAGCGACTTGCCAAAGGCGACCGCTCGGAGGCCCTCGTAGCGGTGGAATCGCGCGGCAAGGTCGCTGCCGAGCCCCATCGCCTCCAGCTGGACCACAGCCCGCGGGGTGAGGCCGTCGCCACAGGTCTTGTCGCGTGGAAAGTGCTTTCGCTCGACGACCGTGACGCTGATGCCCCGGGTCGCGAGCCAGTACGCGCAGCTCGCGCCGCTCGGGCCGCCGCCGACGACGACGACGGTGCTCGAGAGTTCTTCGCCTACCTGAGGGCTCACACCTTCACCCTAGCGTCGGTCGAGTCGGGGTAGCGGGTGCGCGCCTCACCCCCTCGATCCCCAAAGCCGCGAGGGCTGACGGGCGTATACTGCGCAGCGAGCCCCACGCGGCGGGCGTGATTTGCGGCGGCCTGGTCCAGCCGCCATGATGGCGTTAGGTGCGAGTCTGCCACTGAGGAGCGAGGTGCGATGGCCCAGTACTTGCCGATTGCGATCCTCATCGTCATCGGGATCCTCTTTGGCGCGGGCTCCTTCCTCGCCTCCGGCCTGCTCGCGCCCAAGCGGCCGCACCGTGCCAAGTCAGCGCCGTACGAGTGCGGCATCGTGCCGCGGGTCGATCCCCCAGAGCGCTTCCCCGTGCGCTTCTACCTGGTGGCGATGATCTTCATCATCTTCGACATCGAGATCGTGTTCCTTTACCCGTACGCTGCGGCTGCCGGCTCGCTCGGTACCTTCGGCGTGATCGAGGTCGCCGGCTTTGCGGTCGTCGTCTTCGTCGCCTTCGCCTACCTCGTCGCGAACGGCGCGCTCGACTGGGTTCCCAGGCGGCGGACCCGGCCGCATTTACCCCGTGTGCCAGCGTCGACACGCGCGTCAGTCGAGGTCGGGAGGCGCTGAGATGGCTCTCGACGATCTGAGCTACAATTTCCTGACAGCCCGACTGGAGGATCTCGTCAACTGGGCGCGTCAGGCCAGCGTCTGGCCCGCGACGTTCGGCTTGGCGTGCTGTGCCATTGAGATGATGGCCGCCGGCGCCGCTGACTTCGATCTCGCGCGCTTTGGCATGGAGGTCTTCCGAGCCTCGCCACGGCAGGCGGATCTCATGATCGTGGCAGGTCGGGTCTCGCAGAAGATGGCCCCCGTGCTACGTCAGGTCTACGACCAGATGCCCGAGCCGAAGTGGGTGATCTCGATGGGAGTGTGCGCGTCGTCGGGTGGGATGTTCAATAACTACGCGATCGTGCAGGGGGTCGACGAGATCGTTCCCGTCGACGTCTACGCCCCGGGGTGCCCTCCGGGACCCGAGACGCTGATCCGCGCCATCTTGACGCTGCACGAGAAGATCCGTCACACGCCGCTGCTACGCCGTCGTGGCGACGACGCTCCTGTGGCGACGCTGCTCACTGGCCCGCGCCGTTCGCCTCGGGAGGCGGAGTGAGCATGCGCGTCGTGCACGTCCCGAGAGACGCGTGGCGTTCGCAGGCTGAGGCGTTCCACGACGAGGGCTACGGACTGCTCGCAGACCTCACCGCCGTCGACTACCTCCAGTTCCCGCAGCGGGAGCTGCCCGCCGAGGTCGAGCCCCAACGTTTCGAGGTCGTGTGCGTGCTGCGCCGTTTCGAGCCCGTCGACGCGGTTCGACTGCGCACGCAGGTGCCTGAGGATGACCCAGTGCTCGACTCCTTGACGTCGCGGTACCCGGGGGCGGAGGCGTTCGAGCGGGAGGTCTTCGACCTCTTTGGCATCACGTTCCGAGGACACCCAGACCTCAGCCGAATCCTGATGCCAGAGGACTGGGAAGGCCATCCGCTCCGCAAGGACTACTCAGTTGGGCGGGTGCCGGTGCAGTTCAAGGAGGTTCGTCGACACCGATGACGTCGTCGATCTACACCGTCGTCCGTCCTGATGACGACGAGGAGTCGCTCGGCCTCGTCGCCGAGACGTACGAGGGGTCTCAAGAACTCACGCTCGCTGGGGCCACGAGTCGGGCTGAGCTCGAGCGCGAGCGAGGTGCAGTGCTCCGCGTCTCAGCGGCCGAGGCCGACCTCCAAAGGTTCGACG
>SIRY01000022.1 GCA_004366215.1 Actinomycetota bacterium
CGATGGTCTCGAGGCCCTCGCGCCCCACCGCCTGGAACGCGAGCAGGGCGAGGCCGGTGCGCTCTCGAGTCCGCAGCGCGACGCTCGCCCGTTCTCGAAGCAAGCTGGGCAGGCTCCGGGCGTGGCTTCGCATCCAGAACGTCATCGCGGTCAGGAACGCCGCGGCCACGACGTAGGTCGCCGTCTCGATGACGAGCTGCAGTCGTGAGCCGTCGTAGCTCCTCACGGCCAGGTAGATGAGCACGCCTCCGGCGCCAGCGAGCGCGAGGGCGCTCGCGACGCCGAGGAGCACGTCTCGAAAGTGTCGGCGCTGGCCGAGCTGGTCGAGGTACGCAAGGAGTAACGCCACGATCATGCTCGCCTCGACGCCCTCACGGAGGAAGATGACGAACGTCGGCAGCACGTCAGGATCTCCCTGGGTCTCTCACGCTACCCAGCCTACGTGCCGAGGCGGTGACGTCGCACCCCGACGACACTCACGAGCCGATGCGGGTCGCGCGACCCTCCCAGAACGGCTCGCGGAGCTCGCGCTTGAGGATCTTGCCCGCCCCTGACTTTGGCAGCGGATCGGTGCGCAGCTCGATGCGCTTTGGGATCTTGTACGAAGCGATGAGGCGGCGTAGGTGCGCTCGCAGCTCTTCCTCGGTCGCGTTCGAGCGGAGGACGACGATGGCGTGCACCGCCTCGCCCCACCGTTCGTCTGGTATGCCAAAGACGGCGGCCTCAGCGACCGCGGGGTGTCGGTAGAGCGCGTCTTCGACCTCGATGGTGTAGACGTTCTCGCCGCCGGTGACGACCATGTCTTTGAGTCGATCGACGAGGAACAGGTAGCCCTCGTCGGTGATGAAGCCGAGGTCTCCGGTGTGGTACCACCCGCCACGGAGGGCAGACGCGGACGCGTCAGGCAGATTCCAGTAGCCTGCCATGACGTTGTTACCTCGAACCCCAATCTCCCCGACCTGGCCAGGGGGCAGGGGATCGTCATCGGGTCCAAGCGCGACGACCTCGACGCCGAGCGCCGGCTGGCCCGCAGATCCGGCGAGGCGGTCCTCGAGGTGGCGTTCCTCGTGCGCAAAGGTGGTCGCGATGGGAGCGGTCTCGGTGGTGCCGTAGAGGTGGAGCAGCTCGGCGTCCGGGAAGAGCGCGTGGGCGCGTCGCAGGATCTCGAGCGGTGCGGGTGAGGCACCGTGGCTGAGCAGCCGCAGGCTCCTCACGTCGCGAGGCTCGCGCGCTTGCAGGTCGTTCATCGCGTTGAGCATGGTCGGTACGGCGAGCGTGCCGGTGGCGCCGTAGTGTGCGATCGCGTCGAGCGCTCCAGCTGGGGTAAAGGTCGGCAAGATGACCTGAGACGCGCCCACCCAGCAGCACGTCAGCACGCAGCACGTGCCAGCGGCGTGGAACATGGGAGCCATGATGAGCCAGCGGTCCTCCGGCGCCATGCGAGTCCACGCGAGGGCCGTCACAGCGTTGGCGATGAGGTTGCGATGCGTCAACATCACGCCCTTCGATCGGCCGGTGGTGCCGCCGGTGTAGAAGAGGCCAGCCACGTCATTTTCGGTGGGCTCGAACGGCAGCGGCCCGGGCGGGGTGCGCTCGATGAGGTCCTCGTAGTCGTCGGGAAGCCGCACGACGTGCTCGACATGCTCGTCGTAGGGCATGGGGCCGCGGTCTGTGACGAGGATGCGCGTACCCGAGTCGTTGAGCGCGAAGGCGAGCTCGGCGTCGCTCGATCGTGTGTTGAGTGGGACGAGCACGAAGCCCGCGGCGGGAACAGCGAGGTAGGTTTCGACGTAGCGGTGGCAGTTGGCCGCGATGATCGCGACGCGATCCCCTTGGCGCAGGCCGAACGCTGCGAGCGCGTTGGCGAGGCGCCGAACTCGATCCGCGAGGTCGCGGTAGCTCAGCACGAGATCGCCGCAGAACACGGCTGGCTGCGACCGTGCAATGAGCTCACCGCGCGCGAGCGGGCTGCGAACGGTGTGCACGCTTTCCCCCTTGGACATCCCGACTGACCGGTCAGTCGGAAGGAGCGTAGTGCGTCGCACGCACGAGCACAAGGATTTCCGATTGGTTGCGGCGGGCGCGTGTGTATTGAAGGCTACGGTCTAGCGTGCGGCCGCTAGAGTGGGTCCATGGCAAAGATTGCATTCTGGATTACCGCGGGGCCGGATCAGGTCGCCAAGGCCATGAGCGGCCTTCGGCTCGCTGAACGGCTCAAGATCACGAGGGGCCAAGACGTCAAGGTGTACCTCTTTGGACCTGGGGTCGCGCTCGCAGACGGCTCGGTTCCCGAGGTGACGGAGGCGCTCGCCGCGCTACGCGCCGGGGAGGTCGAGGTGCAGGCGTGCCCGAATAACGTCGCACAGCTCGGGCTCGACGGCGCCGTGATCGAGGGACATGGCGTGGGGCTCCGTCCGGCAGGAGAGGTCCTCGTCGAGCTCGTCGAGGAAGGTTACCAGGTCATCGGGGTGTAGGGCCTGTGGTGTCTGCGCGACCGGCACGGGCTACGAGACGCTCTGCGGCGGTCGCGCAGGTGACCGTCTACTCGGCGAGAATCTGGTAGAGGCGTCGGCGTAGTTCCGCGAGCGCCTGCACCGCCGCCTCGCGCTGTGCGTCGGTTGCGGTGAGAGCGAGGGTGCGCAGGGCGGCCATGGTCTGAGCCACCTCGGGGCCGATCGCGCTCCCAAACGACCCCGGGCCAAATGGCGGATGCTCTGGGATGCGAGCAGCCTCCTCTTCGCCTGCGGCTGTGAGCCGGTAGGTCCGGCGGTCACCGTCAGCGACGCTCTCGACGAGTCCTTGATCCTCGAGCAGCTGGAGCGTTGGGTAGATCGATCCGGGGCTCGGCTGCCACATGCCGCCACTCTGCTCAGCGATGAGGTTCATGAGCTCATAACCGTGCTTCGGGCCGGTACGCAGGAGCCTGAGGATCTCAGCGCGAATCCTGCCGCGTGGTGCGCGCCCGGGGCGACGCAGCGGACCAAAGCCACCGAGTGGTCCGTGCCCGCGCTCTGCACCCCATGGGCCGTGGTGATGGGAATGGCACATCGTGACCTCCTAGTAACGATATATCGGAGTATATCAGGTCACGCCTTCGGCACGGCAAACCGCCCGCGCGCCGTTCGACGAACGAACGACACGCCGTCGCGACGGCGAGCCATCGACGTTCGCCACCGGCCGCTCAGGCCACCCTCACGCGGCTCGCCTGCGGGCTCACGTGTTCGGCCAGCCCGGATCAGGCGGCGGGGTCCGCCAACCGAGCCACCGCCGTGCCATCTCGAGCGCGTAGCGATCTGTCATCCCCGCGACCCAGGTCACCGTGGCTCGAACGCGATCGTCAGCGTCGCGGAGCTCGCCGACCGCGTCGGGGTGCTCGAGGAGGAAGTCGACGAGCGACCGAAGGAGTGCGATCGTGAACCCAGCCTGTCGCCGTGAGGCAGGCCGGTCGTAGATGCGTTCGAAGTTGAAGTGGCGAAGCGCTGCGAGCGCCTCTGCGACGTCGGGCGAGAGACCGATGACGCCGCGCTGCTGAGCGGTCGTCACGACGTCCGCGATGAGGCGCCGCAGCTGTTCGGAGCGCTGGACCCCGAGCACAGTGGCGACGCTCTCTGGAACGTCGTCCGGTGCGACGATGCCGGCTGCGCACGCGTCCTCGAGGTCGTGCGCCAGGTACGCGATGCGATCAGAGAGGGAGACGACCTCGCCCTCTGGGGTTCGTGGACGCGGCCGCGACCAGGAGTGGTTCGCGATGCCGTCGATCGTCTCCTCGCACAAGTTGAGCCCTGCGAGCGTCTCGTGGGCGCCGAAGACGGCGTGGTCGAATCCCCCAGCGAGGTACGGATCGAACGCGACCTCGCTCGGATGTCCCCCTGGCCCGTGGCCACAGTCGTGGCCGAGCGCGATCGCCTCGACGAGTGCCTCGTTGAGGCGCAACGCACGAGCGATAGCGCTGGCGACCTGGGCAACTTCGAGCGCGTGGGTGAGGCGTGTGCGCTGGTGGTCGCGCGGCAGAATGAACACCTGCGTCTTGCCGGCGAGCCGCCGAAACGCCTGGGAGTGCACGATCCGATCGCGATCTCGCTCGAAGCACGTCCGCCATGGGTCGGGCTCCTCCTCGCGACGACGTCGTCCGGCGCCAGCTGCGCGGGTCGCAGAGGGAGAGAGGGTCAGCTCCTCGAGAGCCTCCCGCTCCCGCCGCTCTCGCGGCGTCTCGACGATGACCTCATGAGGCCTCGGGTGCGCCGTGATGACACCGCTCGTCTGGCTGTAGCCACGGGAAGTCGCGAGCCAGTGCTCGCGGCGGGTGTGACCAGCCACGGATGGGTCAGGGTCGCACACGTGCTGCGGTGCGCGTCGGAGTCCGCTCATCGCAGCGGACGCTAGGACGAGGCTCTGACATCCTCTGAGCGACGAACCACGTGGAACGGACCAAATCCCTGGTCAGACGGCATGAGGGAGATCGTGTTGATGACGACGTGCGCTGGGCGCGACAGAACGAAGGCGATGACCTCAGCAACATCTTCTGGCCGAAGGGGGGTCATGCCCTCGTAGACAGCCTGTGCGCGGGCCTCGTCGCCTCCGAAGCGCGCACGGGAAAAGTCGGTGTTGCCGACCATGCCGGGCTCGACGTCGGTCACCCGGACGCCGGTGCCCGCGA
The DNA here is from genome assembly GCA_004366215.1 of Actinomycetota bacterium. GTDB lineage: Bacteria > Actinomycetota > Acidimicrobiia > Acidimicrobiales > Acidimicrobiaceae > Acidimicrobium. The sequence continues at coordinate 4,658 of SIRY01000022.1, forward strand.
GGTCGGCGCGTAAGTTGAGCGTGAACTGTCGCACGAACGCCTTGGTCGCACCGTAGACGTTGCCGCCCGGGTACGGAAACTCTCCTGCGACGGAACCGACGTTGACGATCGTGCCGGAGCCGCGAGCCACCATGTCAGGCAGGAAGAGGTGCGTCAGGCGCACGAGACCGAGCACGTTCGTCTCGATCATCCACTGCCAGTCGTCCCACTGAGCAGCGTCAGCGCGCTCCAGACCCCGAGCTCCTCCCGCGCTGTTGACGAGCGCGTCTGGGACGCCGACCACCGCGCGGAGCCGTCTGACGGCGTCGCCGTCGCGCACGTCGAGTGTCACGGTCTCGATGCGCTCGTGACCGAGCTCGTCGGCGAGCCGTTCGAGCTCATCGCCACGCCGCGCGATCGCGACGACGTCCCACCCTGCTGCGTGCAGGGTCACCGCGGTCGCACGACCGATGCCAGATGAAGCGCCGGTGATGACGACCTTGGGTGTATGTGCCACGAGCACGCCTCCTCTGTCACCCACGATGGCGGAGGGCTACACTGGCGCTGTGGGCGGCGAGCAGGCACTGCGAACGTTTGCGGCGTTCGCTCGGCGCGCCTGTGGTCCCGAAACCGTCATCGACGACCTACTTGAGCGTCAAGCCTACTCCTGCGACGGCCTCACGGCTCACCGTGCCGTGCCGGGCCTCGTGTTCGTACCGCGGACCTCCGACGAGCTCATCACTGGCGTGCGAGAGCTCATCCGACTCGGCGTCCCCTTCGTGGCTCGCGGTGCCGGGACTGGTCTGTCCGGCGGCGCGCTGCCGGAGACGGACGGCGTCGTCGTCGTGCTCGCACGGCTGACTCGCATCCTCGAGGTTGACCCGATCTCGCAGCTCGCGATCGTCGAGCCGGGCGTCGTGAACGCGACGCTGTCCGCTGCTGTTCGGGACCACGGTCTCTACTTCGTGCCAGATCCGTCGTCGCAGGTAGCGTGCACGATCGGGGGCAACGTCGCGGAGAACTCCGGAGGTGCGCACTGCTTCAAGTACGGCTTCACCACGAACCACATCCTTGGCGTCGAAGTGCTCACCCCAACAGGCGACCTCGTGATGCTGGGCGGGGAGTCGATGGACGTGCCTGGCCCGGACCTGCGGGGCGTCTTCATCGGCTCCGAGGGGACGCTTGGCATCGCGGTACGCATCGTGTGTCGCCTCATGACGCTCCCCCTCGCGCACCGGACGATGGTTGCCTACTTCGCCGACGTCGTCGCAGCCGGGGACGCTGTGACCCACTTGATCCGCGCCGGCATCGTCCCTGCCGCGATTGAGATGATGGACCGTGGTGCGATGGCTGCCTGCGAAGCGGCGACCGGCGCTGGCCTGTCGCTCGCGTGGGAGGCTGCGCTGCTCGTCGAGCTCGACGGGACCACCGAGGAGGTGCAGGCGGGTCTCGACCAGGTGCGGGCGTGCGTCAGTGCCGCAGGGGCGGGCGAGGTGTGGGTGGCGAGCACCGAGGCCGAGCGGGATCGCATGTGGCGAGCTCGTAAGGCGGCCTTTGCCGCAGCGGGGCGGGTCGCTCCGGCCTACATCGTCCAAGACGGGGTCATACCCCGCACCGCACTCGCTCGAGTGCTCGAGTCGATCCGCTCGATCGGCCGCGAGGCCGGGCTGACGATTCTGAACGTCTTCCATGCTGGAGACGGCAACCTCCATCCGCTCGTTACCTACGACCCGAACGAGCCTGGAGCCTACGAGCGCGCTGAGCGTGCGGCGAGCGACATCGTTCGGGTGTGTCTGAGCGAGGGTGGTTCCCTCACGGGTGAGCACGGCGTCGGGATTGACAAGGTCTGCATGATGCCAGAGCAGTTCACGAGCGACGACCTTGCGACCTTCTGGAGGCTCCGGCGCGCCGTCGATCCCGCGGGCCTCGCAAACCCCGGCAAGCTGCTGCCGACGCCGCGACTGTGCGGAGAGCGGCCCGGCCGCTACGTGACTCACCCGCTCGAGAGCCTTGGCGTGGCGAGCAGATGGTGAGCGAGGTCAGCCCGCGCTCCATCGAGGAGGCGGCGACGTGGCTCGCCGAGCTCGGGCCGGACGAGCGCGTGCGTATCGTCGGAGCTGGGACGAATCAGCGAGGGTGTCCACCAGCCGCACGGATCCTCTCGACTCGTGGTTTTGACTGGGTGGACCTTCGTGCGGGAGACCTGACGGTCGCCGTCGGCGCGGGCGTCCTGCTGAGCGAGCTCCAAAGTCTGCTCGCGACCGCGGGGCTGCGTCTTGCGATTGATCCGGTCGCCGACGGCACGATCGGGGGTGTCGTCGCGACTGGCTCCCACGGTGCGCTCGTGTGGCGCTACGGAACCATCCGTGACCTCGTCATCGGTGCGACCCTCGTGCTCGCCGATGGGACGGTCGCCCACAGCGGGGGTCACGTGATCAAGAACGTGGCTGGCTACGACCTCGCCAAGTTGGTCTGCGGTGCCTACGGGCGTCTCGCGCTCATCGCTGAGGTCGTGCTCCGCGTCCACGCGTTGCCGGCGTGCGAGGGTGGCGTCGTGGCCGTCGTGGCGCCTCGAGAGCTCACCGGCGTCCTCGAGCACCTGCGACGCGCGCGACTCGAGGCCGTCGCGATGGATTGGGTATCGACCTCAGGTGAGCTCCTCGTCGTGTTCGAGGGCACGAGCGAGGGGGTAGCGAGCCAGGCCAGACGACTCTGCGAGCTCCTCGCCAGCGACGGACTGCATCCTCGTCGCGTGGAGGCAGCGGCCCTGGCGCAGCTGCGCGCGGAGCGGGCTGACGTGCGTGCTCCAGCCACGGGTGTGGTGCTGCGGGTGGCGAATCGCGCCAGTCGACTGCTCACCTGGCTCACGACCATCGGTCGGCGAGACGGCGTCTCCGTGGGCGTGTACCCTGGGGCCGGGCTCGCTGACCTCGTCGCTGCGGGGCGTGACGTTGAGACGCTCCTCGAGCTCGGGCGCTCGGCCCAAGCGGCTGGTGGCCAGTGCCAGCTGCGGCTGCTCCGTGATGAGGTGACCTGCGAGCTGCGTGAACTCGAGCAGAGCCCAGCGCGGTGGCTGCTCGAGCGAGTGGCGGCGGGTCTCGACCCGGGCGGGAGGTTCGTGTGAGCACGCCGCTGCAGCTCATTCGCTCGCGATTGGAGGAGCTCGCGGGCCGCTGCGTCCACTGTGGGTTCTGCCTCCCTGCCTGTCCGACCTACGCCGTGACCCAGGCCGAGGCGGACTCTCCTCGTGGCCGCATCCTCCTCGTCGCTGATGAGGCGCGACGCAGAGACGGCGGGCATGTCCGTGCGGGTGTCCGCCGACACATCGATCGCTGCATCGGTTGTGAGGCGTGCGTGCCGGCGTGCCCATCGGGCGTCCGCTACGACGAGATCGTGCACCTCGCTCGTCAGCTCGTCGACCACGGTCGTCCACTCCCAGCGCTCGCGTGGCGTCGAGGGCTCGCGTCGTGGTTTCCATCGACGCAGCGGAGCGCCGTCGGCATCGACCTAGCCCGTCGGCTGGGCAGGACGAGGCGTTGGCAGGTGCGGCGCACGCAGCTCGGTCGCCGTCTCGACGCGGCGCTCCAGCAGGCGCGCGCTGCCGACGCGGCGAGGCCTGGTGTCCGCCAGCAACCTCGAGGCTCAGGTGATCGTGGCCGAGTCGTGCTCCTCGCAGGCTGCGTCGCAGCAGCGGCGCTGCCCACGACCAACGTCGACGCTCGCCTCGTCCTCGAAGCGGAGGGGTACGCGGTTGAGGAGCTGGCTGGCGTCTGCTGTGGTGCCTTGGCCGCCCACACGGGTGCTGAGGGAGCCGCGCGTCGCCACGCTGTCCGTCTTGCTCGGGCGCTCTCGACGTTCGGCGAGCGGGCTCCGCTCGTTGTGACGTCCGCGGGTTGTGGCGCGCATCTTCGGCGCCTTGGACAGCTCTTCGAGGATGGAGAGCTGGCTCAGGTGGGGGCTCGCGTCCTCGACGTCACGGAGCTCCTCGCGGCGAACCCTGCTCGAGCGCCACGGGGAGTTGTCTCAGCGCGGGTTGCGCTACACGACGCGTGTCACCATCGCTTTGCGCAGGGTATCGTCGAGGCGCCTCGCGCTCTCCTCGCGAGTGTGCCGGGACTCGAGCTCGTCGAGGTCGGCGGGCCGAACTGCTGTGGCGCCGGGGGGCTCTACGGTCTGCTAGAGCCAGAGCTTGCGCAGCTCGTCGGGCGTGCGAAGGCTGAGGCGATTCGCGCGACCGGGGCGAGGATCGTCGCGAGCGCGAATCCGGGTTGCACGCTCCAGCTTCGTCAGCTTCTCGGCGATGGTGTCGAGGTGGTACACCCCGTGACGCTCGTGGCCCGTTCGCTCGCGGTGTCGCAGACGAGCGCCGGCTCGTGAGGGGCCTAGGCGCGAGCAGTGGTCGAGAAGAGAGGCTGAGGTCGTGGAGATCGCACGCTCTGGGGTCCGTATCGCTCCCGTCGACGTTCGCACGCTGCTCGTGGTGCGGGCTGCTGTGCTGCGTCCCGCTCGGCCTCTCGAGACGGCGCGGTTCGACGGCGACGAGGACCCGACGACGCTGCACCTTGGAGCGTTCGACGGCGACGGACAGCTCGTCGGGGTCGTCAGCGTCATGCGCGAGCGCCCCTCGAGTGAGGCAGCAGAGCGGATGACGGGGAGTCTCGATCGCACCGGCAGAGCTTGGCGCCTGCGCGGCATGGCGGTGGTGCCCGCGATGCAGGGCCGGGGCGTCGGTCGCGACCTCGTGCAGGCGGCCTTGGCGCGACTGGCTCGGTCGGCTGAGCCACGAGGCGTGTTCCTCCACAGCCGCGCCTGGGTCGTCGGGTTCTACGAGCGCTTTGGGTTTGCGGTGGTCGGTGAGCCGTTCGACGTCGCTGGCATCGGACCGCATCGGCTGATGGTCGGGGTGCTCGGTGCAACCCTCCGAGTTGACTGAGCTCGTCGATCGCGTTCGAGGTGGTCTTGCCGACGTGCGAGCGATCGAGCTCGCGAACGTGGTGACCGACGCGCTGTGTCGGCCGCTCGGCGTCGAGGAGCTCGGCGTCGTGCTCGTCGCCGCGAGTTGGCTCCTTGCCCGCTGGCTCGGAGTCCGCATCGAACCGCCACCGCCCGAGTCGAGCGAGCTACCAGACGAGCGGTGGGAGCGGGTCCTTGCGGCTCTCGTGCTCCAGCGCGCGTTGGCACGAGCAGCGGGGGAGCTGCAGCGACGGCTTGCTGTGGCCGAGCTCCCCGTACCTGCTGCGCTCAGCGTGCCCTCGGTCGACGATGGACCGGTCGATCCGAGTGCCTTGCGTGAGGCCCTCGAGGCGCTCCGAGCGCGTGCGCAGCGCACCTCTGAACGGCTTACGGTGCCGACCCCGAGCGTCCCGCTCGAAGTCGTGGCTCGCCGCTTCGTTGACGCGGTGCTCGAGCGACGGCGTGCTCAGTTCGCAGCCCTCGTCGAGCGGTGGCGGCCGCTCGAAGTGGTCGTGGGGTTCATCGTGGCTCTCGAGGGCTACGCAGCGGGGGCGCTCAGCCTCGAGGTGGTCGACGACGTGCTCTGGGTCGCCGTCGTCGACGATGCAGGTACCGACCTGCTGCTCAGTAGGCTCAGTGCTCGCGATGGAGGAGCGCAGACGGACGGTTGAGTGGCGTGGCGCTGCCGTCGAGGCGATCCTTGCGGCGTGTGGCTCGGTCGACCTCGAGGAGCTCGCGCGGCTCCTCGAGTGCGACGTCGACGACGTCGAGCAGTCGATCGCCGCGTTCGAGAGGGGCGCACTGCGGGGCATCTGCGTGCGCGTCGTCGATCGGCACGCCGTGCTCGAGGTCAGTGGCGTGTTCGCAGGCCTCGTGCGCCGTGCGCTCGGCACGAGCGAGCGTCGGCTCTCGCGGGCGGCGCTCGAGGCGCTCGCCGTCGTCGCCTACCTCCAGCCCGTCACGCGCGCGCAGATCAGTGAGCTACGGGGTGTCAGCTCCGACGGCGTCGTGCGTACGCTGCGAGATCGCGGACTCATCGAGGAGGTGCCAGGCAGCGATCCTGTGACGTATCGAACGAGCCCTCGATTCCTCGCCCGAGCGGGCTTGGCGAGTCTTTCTGAGCTGCCACCGCTCGGACGCTTCATGCCTGACGCCCACGAGGTCGCAGACGTCGAAGCACGCTTGCGGGCGAGCAGTGAGTGAGGACGCGCTTCGACTCCAGGTGCTCCTCGCGAGAGCGGGGTGTGGCTCTCGGCGTGCCCTCGAGGAGGCGATCGCGAGCGGTCGGGTCCGACTCAACGGGACCGTCGCGCGACTCGGTGCTCGAGCGCGACCAGGGGTCGACCGAGTGGAGCTCGATGGGGTCGAGGTTGCCACGCAGCAGGGGATCGAGTACTGGCTCGTCAACAAGCCTCGAGGAGTCCTGAGCGCGGTGCGCGACCCGCGAGGACGACCCACCGTGCGGGGGCTCGTGCCGACGCCGACGCGTGTCTACCCCGTCGGGCGACTCGACGTCGAGAGCGAGGGGCTCATCCTCGTCACCAACGACGGCCCGTTGGCCTACCAGCTCACGCACCCACGCGTCCACGGGCCAAAGGAGGACCTCGTCGCCGTGGATCGGGACGTTGGACGCTCTACGCTGCGTCAACTTCGTCAAGGCGTCGACGTTCAGGGTGAGGTCCTTCGGGCCTGGCGCGTGGGTCAGCTCGGCCCTCGTGAGCTGCGTATCGTGCTCGTCGAGGGGCGCAACCGCCACATTCGCCGGATGCTCGGTGCGCTCGACGTGGGGGTCGTGCGTCTCATTCGCGTACGCATCGGCCCCTTGCGCGATGCCAACCTCGCACCGGGCTCGGCGCGCGAGCTGCGCCGATCGGAGCTCGTGCGCCTTCGGCAGGCCGTTGCGGCCGCTAGCCTGTCGGGCCATGGCGCTACGGGGTTTGCGGGGCGCGACAACGCTTGAGGAGGACACGCCCGAGGCGATGCGTGAACGGGTTCAGGAGCTCGTGACGAGAATGCTCATCGCGAACGACGTCGCCAAGGAGCAGCTCGTGTCGGTGCTCTTCACCGCGACCGACGACCTGCACTCGATGTTTCCAGCGACAGCGGCCCGAGAAATCGGGCTCGGCGACGTACCGCTGCTATGTGCGAGGGAGCTCGACATCGTCGGCGCGACACCGCGGTGCGTTCGGGTTCTCATGCACATCGAGGATGATCGTCCGCGGGGAGCGCTGCACCACATCTACCTCCACGGGGCCGTCGGACTGCGCGACGACCTGCCTGGATAGGGACGTGGCAGAGCTCGTCATCTCCTCGCGGGGGCGAGCGCCTGAAGGTGTGCTCATCCCGCCGCCCGACAAGTCGATCAGCCACCGCGCGCTGCTCGGAGCGCTCCTCGCGCTCGGCACGACCACGGTGGTCGGCTGCTCTCGTGCTCTCGACGTCGAGGCGACTCGCAGGGCGATCGCGGCTCTTGGCGCCGCGGTCCGAGTCGTCGATGGGACGACGCTAGAGATCCGCGGCGTCGGCCCCACCGGCGTCGTCGAACCCGACGAGGTGATCGACGTTGGCAACTCAGGGACGCTCGCTCGTCTCGTGCTCGGGGTGGCGACGCTCGTGCCGGGGATGGTGGTCGTGACAGGCGATGCGTCCGTGCGCCGTCGTCCCATGGATCGAGTGGTGCTCCCGCTGCGCGCACTCGGCGCGACGATCCGCGCGCGTTGGGGGGATCGTCGACTTCCCGCCGTGGTCGTTGGGTCGCGCATCCGTGGTGGCGTCCAGACGCTGCCGGTACCGTCTGCGCAGGTCAAGTCGGCACTGCTCTTAGCGGGTCTCGGGGCGTCGGAGCCGCTCACGGTCGTCGAGCCGGTGCCGACGCGGCCGCACACCGAGGAACTGCTCGAGACGCTCGGCCTTCGTGTCGAACGCGCGACGCTTCCGGAGGGTCAGCACATGGTTCGGCTCACGCCGGGCACGCCTCGCACGCCAGGGACGGTACGGGTCTTGGGTGATCCCTCGGCGGCGGCGTTCTTCGTCGCGGCGGCGGCAGCGACGCCGGGTGCTCGACTCGAGGTGCGAGGGCTCTACCTCGGGCCCACTCGAACCGGCTTCGTCGAGGTGCTCCGGCGCATGGGAGGAGAGATCGAGCTCCTTGGGCACGAGACACTGGTCGTGCGGGGATCATCGCTGCGTGGAACGACGGTCGGTGCGAGCGAGGTGCCCTCGCTCATCGATGAGGTGCCTGCGCTCGCGGTCGCCTTCGCCCTCGCGCGCGGCGAGAGTCGGTTAAGCGGCGCCGAGGAACTTCGAGTCAAGGAGTCCGATCGCATCGAGACCACGGCGGCCATGCTGCGAGCGTTCGGTGCGACGGTGACGACCACCCACGACGGCTTGACCGTGCACAGCGGGGCTGGGCGGAGCCGCGGGACGCTCACGGTCGACTCCGGTGCGGACCACCGCATCGCGATGAGCGCTGCCGTACTCGCCTGTGCGCTCGGGCAGGCTGCGCGGGTGCAAGGAGCAGAGTGGATCGCGACGAGCTACCCGGGTTTCCTCGACGATCTCGTGCGCCTGTGCGCAGTCGAGGCCGAGATGGTCGAGGGGCGCTAAGGCTCCCCGGTGGTCGATCCCGGGTCGGGAGGTGGCTCGGGGATCGTCCAGAGGGGGAACCACCGTGTGAGGTCCTCTTCGATAGGCAGGTCGGAGCCGACCACCGCCTTGAGCGACAGCTCTCGCTCGGAGTCGCGTCGCTCAGCCCCGGTTGGGACGAATGGGTAGAACCGGCCGCGCTTGTAGAGGTAGATCCAGTACACGCGCTGCGAGGTCGTCCGGTCGTGGAACGCAAACAAGGAGCAGAGCAGCTGCGGGCCAAAGCCGTGATCCTCGAGGCTGCGGTTGACCGCGTGCGCCGCCGTCACGAGGGAACCAAGGTCCTGCGAGCGTAGCACGACCCAGCGGTAGCCAAAGTCGTCGGTCGTCAAGGACGTCGAGGTGTCGCCAAGCTCTCCGATGACGTCGCGGAA
>SIRY01000023.1 GCA_004366215.1 Actinomycetota bacterium
TTCCGATCTTGCTGCGTACGCGAGCGCACCGTCGCGAGGACCTTGGCAGGATTCGTGGTAGCGAGGATGAAGACGACGTGAGCCGGCGGTTCTTCGAGCGTCTTGAGCAGCGCGTTCGACGCCGCCTGGGAGAGCATGTGCACCTCGTCGACGATGTAGACCCGCCAACGCCCAAGCGGCGCAGCCTGTACGGTCTGGGTGATCCATCGGATGGAGTCGACGCCGGAGTTCGACGCCGCGTCGAGCTCCTCGACGTCGACGGAGGTCCCGCGCGCGACCGAGACGCACGACTCACAGGCGAGGCACGGCTCGCCATCGACGGGCGCGACGCAGTTCAGCGCCTTGGCGAGGATGCGCGCCGTCGACGTCTTGCCGGTACCGCGAGGACCGGAGAAGAGGTAGGCGTGGGCGACGCTCCCAGCGGCGACGGATCGTCGGAGCGCCTCTGCCACGCGCTCTTGGCCCCGCAGGCCACCGAAGCGCTGCGGACGGTAGCGCCGGTACAGCGACTGGAACGGCTCAGCCACGCTGGCATCCTACCCGACGAGTCCGACGACCCTCGGAGTTGGATCGCGCACCTCAACCTCGCCCCGGCACGAGGCGGAGACCAGGCTTGCCACGGCACCCGGGCACCACCGCTGAGGGCTGCTGCCTTCCGGCCCTGACCCGGTTCACGGGGACCCGCCGCGTGGGGCCCGGCCTCCGCACCGCGCCGCGGCGCCGATCGAGGCCGTAGGCTATCGTAGCGCCGGCTGACGTCATCGTGACGTCGGGTCCGACGAGGAGGGGTGCGAGAGCGGCCGAATCGGCGCGATTGGAAGTCGCGTGTGGGGAAACCCACCGTGGGTTCGAATCCCACTCCCTCCGCTCGATCAAGCGGCTCACCGTGAGCCGCTTGATCCATTCGTGGTTGCCTGGACGACGCTGCAAGGAGGTGTCCTGTCGCAGACTCACGAGTACCTCTGGTCCTTGCCGCTCGATGAGCTGTGGCTCCTCGCGCGGCCCCGAGCTGCGGCGCTCGTTCGCCACGCCCTCGGTGACGCGCTACCGCGCGAGCCTGTGGATGACCGCGACGACGTCAGCCACGTCTTACGGCTCGCCAACGTCATCTTCAACGTCCTCAACGTCGCCGAGGGTGGCGACGACAGCGCGGCTCTCGAGCGTCTGGCTCACCGAGGGATCGGCACCATCAGGCTCTCGCCGGTCCTCACCGCTCACCCCACAGAGACGAAGCGGCGGACCATCTTGCACACGCTCCAGCGCATCGCGCAGGCTCCAGCGCACGTCGACCCAGCGGATCTGCGGCTCCTGTGGTTCACCGAGGAGCTCCGGCGTCGTCACCTCGACGTCGCAGATGAGGTCTCAACCGGCGTCTTCTACCTGACGACCAGCCTCTTTGACGCCATTCCTCGGGTGTACCGACGCCTGTGCCGTGCACTCGGCGTCGAGGCCGACGCCGTCGGCACGCCGATACGCTTCGGCTCCTGGATCGGCGGAGATCGCGACGGCAACCCGTCGGTCACGGCGGAGGTCACGAAGGCGGCGGTCGTGGCCTACGCGACCGCGGCCCTCGAGGCTTTTCGCAGCAGGCTCGACGCGCTCAAGCGTCGCCTGACGCACTCGGCGCACCTCGCGGGCGTCTCGTCAGCGTTGCTCGAATCGCTTCGTCGCGATGAAGAAGACTTCGTGCACCTCGCGCCTTACGTGCGCTCGCACTACGTTGACGAACCCTACCGTCAGAAGATCTACTACCTCCTCGCGCGCATCGAGAACGAGCGGCGCCGACTCCACGACGAGGCGGGCGCACTCGACCTCCAACCGCTCCGTGGCCAGGACCTCGAGGTGGCACTCCGGCTCATCCGCGACTCCCTCGCGGCGCACGGGGACGAGTCCCTCGCAGCGGGTCCAATGCAAGACCTCCTCTGGCAAGCTGCAACCTTCGGCGTGCACCTCGTCTCACTCGACATCCGTCAAGAGGCGACCGTGCACCACCAGGCGATCGTCGAGCTCTTCGGCGACGACCCGCGCCTTGAGGGCTACGAGACCGCGAGTCCATCCGAGCGCCTCCCCATGCTGCTCGCCTGCCTCGAGAACCCGCCGCGCAGCCGCACACCCCACACGCCGCTCGTGGCAGACCTCGTCGCCTTGTTCGACACGGTTGCGACCGTCGTCGCCGAGCTCGGCGCCGAGGCGATCGGTTCCTACGTCATCTCCATGACCCATCACCCAAGCGACGTCCTTGCGGTCCTCCTCCTCGCGCGTGCACTCGGCGTGCCCGACCTCGACATCACGCCGCTCTTCGAGACCATCCCCGACCTGCGCGCGAGCGGTGAGGTCGTCGCTCGGCTCCTCGCGCTTCCTGCCTACCGCGAGCACCTCGCACGGCGAGGGTGGCGCCAAGAGGTCATGCTCGGCTACTCCGACTCGACGAAAGACGGCGGCATGGCCGCGTCAGCCTTCGCCCTGTACCGGGCTCAAGAGCGCCTCGTCGAGCTCGGGGATGAGCACGGCGTCGCCGTCGAGCTCTTCCACGGCCGTGGCGGCACGGTGGGGCGAGGTGGAGGCCCCCTCTCCCAGGTAGCGCGGGCGCACCCGCGCGCCGCTCTCCGCGGTACTATCCGCGTCACGGAGCAAGGTGAGACCATCTCGTATCGCTACACGACGAGCGACCGGGCGAGCGCGACGCTCCTGAGCGCGCTCGGTGCGTTCGCAGGCTCGCAGGCTCCGGCACCGCCCCAGCGAGCCGTCGAGGTAGCGCGGGTGATCGCTGAGGCGAGCGAGAACGCCTACCGGGCGTTGACTCAACGCGCCGGGTTCGCCGACTACTTCGAGTCGGTGACGCCGTTCCCCGAGCTCACGCAGCTCCGCATCGGCTCACGCCCGGCACGGCGCCACCAGGCCGATCAGGGCCTCGCCACTATTCGAGCCATACCGTGGGTCTTCGCGTGGGCTCAAGCGCGTCACACGTTGCCGGCGTGGTTCGGTATCGGTACGGGGCTCCGAGCAGCTCGCGAGGCCTGTGGCGACGGTGCCCTCGACGCCGCTCGCGACAGTTGGCCCTTCATCGCTGCGATGCTCGAGAACGTGCAGATCGCGCTCGCGAAGGCGGACATGCGTCTCGCTCGCGGCTACCTCTCACTCGCGAGCGACCCCGTCGAGGCCGCCAGCATCTTCGCCGTGATCGAAGAGGAGTTCGAGCGGACCGTGGATGAGACGCTGCGCGCAAGCCGCCAGCGCTCACTCCTCGCCTGGAGTCCGACGCTCGCCGCCTCGCTCGCGCTGCGCAACCGCGTGCTCGCTGAGCTCAACCCGCTGCAAGTCGAGCTCCTGGCCGCCTGGCGCTCGCGCCACGACCTCGCGGACCTCACGCTCGTCCTCCGATCGATCAACGCGATCGCGGCTGTCCAGAAGAACTCCGGCTAGGAGGGAGCTTCAAGTAGCGACCGCGCGAGCTCGTAGGTGAGCTCCGCCGCCGCGCGCGCGGCCGGAGCGACGCCCGCGATCGACGCGACGCCGCGAATGAGTGTCGGGAAGTCCAACCAGATGGCGCGTCCCCGCGCCCACCCCTCGACCTCGACCCCACTCGCAGCCATCGGAGCGAGGAGCTCGTCTGGAACGAACCGACGAGGCTCGAGCTCTCCAAGGCGCT
>SIRY01000024.1 GCA_004366215.1 Actinomycetota bacterium
GCGACGTGTCGCTGCTCGATGACACCGTCGTCGGCGTCCGTGCGCCCGGTGACGTGTGGCCACCACCACCCGGAGCCTGCGGTGCGGGCTCGGTGGATGCGTACGGTATCGAAGTCTTCGACGCCGCCAATCGGCCGGCCGAAGCTCTGAGCGGCGTCGTCGTGCGCGGTGACGTCCTCGAGAACCTTCGGCTCGGCCAGAGCGAAGCGCTCGCGATCTCGGGGAACGTCCACGGTGCGCTGGTCGCAGACACGGAGGTCGCTGGCGCTGACAACATCGGGATCGACGTCGAGGGCTACTACGGCACGCGGTCGCGACCCCGCGACGTCGCTCTCGTGGGAGACTGGGTCGGCGCCGTCGACTCGTGGACGAACGCTGGCTACGGGGTTCGCACCGCACGTGGCTGTCGCCCTGGGGCCCCGAGCGCTGCTGGCATCTACGACGACGGTGCGTCGAGGCTCGTCATCGAGGCAAGCCAGGTCGTCGATACTAACCAAGGCATCAGCCTCGACACTGAGACGACCGGCCACGAGAGTGACCACATCTGGGTCATCGCCTCGGCGGTGCGCGACGCCCCCGGCCTCGCGCTGCCGCCGTCGGTGGTCGCAGCGGCCCACGACGCGGGCCTCTCTGGCACGCTGACGCTCGCAGGTCGGGCGTTCGACGCACTCTACATCGACGCCTTCGGCCGACGTACCGCGATCGACGACGTCGTCGCCGTCGACGACACCCTCACGAACGAGAGCACCTTCTGGGGGGCGCAGCTGCACGAGGGCGCTGCCGGGGTGCTCGTCGGCGGCCGCTGGGAGCGTGTGACGCTCTCGCGGCTGTCGGTGGCGACCGGATCGAGCGCCGCTGCGCCCATTCCTCTCGAGTTCGACCGGCTCCCCGCCACGTGGCGTGGGACGCACCTGGCCTGCCTCGACCTCTCTGGGGGACCCACGGGCGCGCTCGTCGCGACCCCGCAGGGCACCGCGCCCTCGCTCCCGAGGGCTCTTCGGCCACTCGGTCGCGCAGCCCTCGGCGCTCTCGGGCGGTGCTAGAAGCGACGCGCTAGGGCGCCGTCGCTGACGCTGCCGCTCGTCGATGTCGTCGAGTCAGCCAGCGGACCAACGGCGCGGCGGGCAGTGCCGCGACGAGCACGCCGACGCCGACGGCCCCGAGCGAGCGAACGAGGGCAGGCCGACCTACCTTCGTGTGGTGACGGAACTCGAGGATCTCCCAACCCCGCTCCCGCGCCACGCGAGCGAGCACTCGGTCGGGATTGACCGCGACCGGATGCCCGACGGCCTCGAGCATGGGCAGGTCGGTGTAGGAGTCTGAGTAGGCGTAGGACCGTGCGAGGTCGATGCCCTCGCGCGCAGCCACCTCGGTCATGGCGGCAGCCTTGTAGGGGCCGTACGCGTAGAACGCCATCTCTCCGGTGTAGGTGCCGTCGCTGTCGACTCGTGGACGCGTCGCGATCTGGCCGTCCACCCCGAGGAACGCCGCCATCGGCTCGACGATCTCTTCCGGTGACGCTGAGACGAGGAACACCTTGCGGCCTGCGAGGTGGTGGAGTTCGATGAGCTCGACGGCTTCGCGGTAGACGAGCGGCGTGATGATCTCTGAGAGCGCCTCGGCGACGACACGTCGTACGACTGACTGGTGCCACCCTTGGGTGAGCTCGAGGACGGAGCGCTCGAGGCGCTCGAGCCGTCGCTCGTTGGCGCCGAGGTAGCGGTAGACGAGCTGTGCCCAGAGGCTTCGAACGACCGTACGCCGGTCGATCAATCCCTCTTGGAAGAAGCGGGCTCCGAACGCAAGGAGCGAGGCTCGCGAGATGACCGTCTTGTCGAGGTCGAAGAACGCCGCCTCCACGGGAGCGAGCCTACCGCAGCGGGCGAGCGTCGCCGGGCGCTAGCGGCCGTCGAGGCTCGACTGCCCTGTCGCTGACGCGGGAGCGCCGATGAGGACGTCACGAACCGCGTCTTCCGCCTCGCCGACGACGAGGCAGAGGACGTGGTCGTCGGGCTTGAGGATGATCTCGCCTCGAGGTACGACGACGCTCTCGCGACGGACGATCGCGACGACCGAGGCGTCGCGCGGAAGGCCGAGCTCAGCGATGCTTCGCTGGACAGCCGGCGAGGTCTCCGTCAACGTGACCTCGACGAGGCGCGCGCCGGAGTTGTCGAAGGCGAGCAGCTGGACGAGCGAGCCCACGCTCACCGCCTCCTCGACGAGCGCGCTGATGAGGTGCGGGGTCGAGACCGAGACGTCGACGCCCCACGACCGGTTGAAGAGCCAGTTGTTCTTCGGGTGGTTGACACGCGCGATGACGCGAGGCACGGCAAACTCCTGCTTGGCGAGGAGCGAGACGACGAGGTTGTCCTCGTCGTCTCCCGTTGCGGCGACGACGACGTCACAGTGGTCGACGCCCGCCTCAGCGAGAGTGGCGAGCTCGCATCCGTCGCCGTAGACGACCGTGCAGTGGAGCTCGGCGGCGAGCTGAGTTGCGAGGTGGTGGTCGCGCTCAAAGAGGATGACGTCGTGGTGCACCTGGAGATCCTCTGCCAAGAAGCGCCCGACGTTGCCTCCACCGACGATCGCGATGCGCATGCTGCCTCCTAGGCCTCGTGGCTGGTCGGCTGGCTCCAGGCTCCGAGCGCTCCGAGCGCCTGGAGCGTACCAGCCACCACCACTCGGTCTCCTTCTTGGCCTATGAGCGACGGTCCTGCGAGCCGAGCGCCGCCCGGGCGCACGACCCCGACCACTCGCAGGTAGCCGCGCCGAGCCATGTCGGCGGCGCGGGCCGCCGCCTGCTGGGCGGCGGCCGGGGGCGTGGTGGCGACCAGGAGCTCGGTGCGCGGGAGCATCCGGGCCAGGGCGAGTTTCGTTCCGAGCGCGGTGCCGTACAAGTTGATCTCGATCTCGCGGCGGGTGACGCCGTCCGGCTCCTCGTGAAAC
>SIRY01000025.1 GCA_004366215.1 Actinomycetota bacterium
CCCTACGAAGCCGCTCGATACCGATGACACCCACGATCGCCGTCAGGTCGCCAAACGCCGCGAACCTCGCGCCCTCCCCGAGCGCGTGCACCGCCGCCACCGCGAGGTGAGTCTTGCCCACCCCGAAGGCCCCGTCGAGGTAGAGACCGCGGCCCAGAGGGCGGCGCCTCCTCCAGTGCCGACGCTCGGGGGTCGCACGCCGAGCCGTCTCGCTGATCCACGCCTCGAGTCGGGTTCGGGCGGCCTGCTGGCTCGCTGTCAGCGCGTGGAAGGAGGCCAAGGTTGCGCCCCGCAGCGAGCGCGGCACCTGAAACTCGGCCAGCAGCGTCACCTCCGTGGGCGGAGGAGCTGGCCGACCGAGGAAGTGCTCCACGACAGCGCCAGCCTACCGGTAGGGTGATCAAGGTGCAGACCGTCACCTGGGCAGCTGGACGAGTTCCCCCAGCCTTGCTCCGACAGCTCTTCGAGCCTGGTGTGCGACGCGTCCTTGCGGTAATGGTCACATCGCTCGACGGACGAGCAACTCTGCGCGGCAGGTCTGGTCCGCTCGGCAGCGACGCCGATCGCTCGGTGCTCGCCTTCCTCCGTGCGACTGCGGCAGCGATCCTCGTCGGCGCCGCGACCGCGCGCGTCGAGGGCTACGGCCCTGCCCGCGTCAACGATCCAGCGCTGCGCTCGCTCCGAGAAGAGCTCGGCATGCCGACGGACTCGGTGCCGATCTACGTCGGGACCCGAACTCAGGCGCCCTCGTGGGCAGCGGGCTCGATCGACCTCGACGACCTCTCGTCGCGAGACGAGCTCCTGAGCCGGTGCGGCGTCGCCCTGTACGCCCGCGGTCACCTGCTCGTCGAGGGTGGTCCGACGGTGCTCAGCGTCCTCCTGCGCGCTCACCTCATCGACGAGCTCTCGCTCACGATCGCTCCGACGTTCGTCGGCACGAGCGAGCACGCCCTGCTGAGCGATGCTCTCCCCGATCCGCTCCCCGCCACCCCTCTCGGCGTGCTCGTGACCGAGCGCGAGCTCGTCTGGCGTCTTCGACTGTGGGAGGCACCATGATTCGTCGCACAACGCCGAGCCTCGAGCTCATCGCCGATCGCGCACGGTCCCTCGCCGACGATGCAGCCCTCCGAGGAACGACCCTCACCTGGAGCGACGGTCCGAGCGCAGGAGCCCTGGTGGACCACCTCACAGCTGAGTTCGGACCCGTCCGGCTCGTCTTTCGCTCCTACCTCGGCCAGCCGTGGTCGACCGGGGCTCGCGGACGAGCCCTCGAGGTCTCAGCGCACCGCAGCCTCGGCCCGTTCGCGTTACTCCTCGTCGCGGTACGTGCCTGGAGCTCGTGGGGCCCGATCGGCTCACCTGGAGGTCCAACCCACGACCTCCTCGTCGAGCTCGCCGAGGACGGCGGCGACTATCCGCTCGCGCGGGCGATCGCTCAGGAGATCCTCCGCCTCGGCGCACGCCCGACGACGCTCGAGGAGGCCACGGCTACCATCGCCGAGCTTGGCTACGAGCGCCTCTGGAGCAAGGCCTGGTCGCAGCTCACCTAGTCGGTCCTACGCCGATCATCTCGCCGCAGCTAGGCGTGGTCTCGACGGGCGCAGTGACCAGCGGGTTCGATGACGTCACCTCCAGCCAGGCCACCCCTTCGTGGCTTGGGAGCCCGATCGTGCCGTCCTGGAGCAGGCTGGTCGAGAACGTCACTGCGCGACCCCTGTCGGCGAGGTGCTCTGAGAGCGTCACCTGCGACCCCATCGCCCCGTCGGAGAAGGCAAGCGACGCAACCCGCGTGCCCGGATCACAGGCGAGGATCCACGTCTGGGCCCGAACTTGCTCGAGTGGCACGAAGAGCCACGGTGAACCCGCTCGCTCCACCGTGATCAGGCCGCTCAGGGCGCCCCCGGCGGCACGAACCGCGACGTCGACGGCGTCGGAGGAGACGCTCACCGTCTCAGCGGTCAGCGGCACCGTCACCGTCGAGCCGGGCGGCACGACGACTCGAACGCTAGAGCCGTGGTGGGAGACGACCGCAGCCGGGGTACCCGGCGCGCTCACGTACTGAGCCACACGGATCGAGGCCGACACGACGCTTGACCCAGGGTTCGCAAGCTCTGCGACCACGTCTCGCGCTCCGCTCAGCGGCACCCATGGCGCACGGAGCGCCAACGTCTGGGCAGCTTGCCCTGACAGCACGACCGGTTGGGACGAGGCCGGCGTCGTCACTCCCGACACGACGACCCGGCCGTTCTTCGCCAACACCTCGACGCCTCCGAGCGACTCCCCCGGCTCGAGCGACCCAACGTCCAGCGACACCACGCTACCTGGGCCAACGACGATGCCCTGGTCCGCAGCGAGAACGGTGGTCCCGCTGGGGCCGATGGGGCTGACGTCGACGACGGCCGACGTCGCGCCCGGGTCCGCGCTGGCGAGCCTCCCGCCTGCGCCCACGGTCGTGTCGAAGCCCAGGAGCAGCCACGTATCACTCGCCGTGCTGGCGCAAGGCACGAGCTGCGTGCTCCCACCGGCACGCACCTCCGAGAACGCCGCCACGCCTCCTCGTCCCTTCACGACGACGACGCGGCCAGATCTCTGCGGAAGCTGCGCGACCGCGCGTGGCATGAGGCTCAGGTG
>ML178747.1:0-3873 GCA_004366215.1 Actinomycetota bacterium
CGGTCTGGTCGGCAGCGCCGCCCCTGCTCTCGAACGTCCGAGCGCCCGCGAAGTAGGATGGTGCCGCGACAGCCGATGAACGCACCACCTCGTCGGGCATCCCAATCGCCGCCGTGTACCGTCCAGACGACGTTCGAGATCTCGACTACGAGCGCGACCTCGGCGACCCCGGTGCGTTTCCGTTCACTCGCGGTGTCTACCCGGGCATGTACCGGGCTCGACCGTGGACGATGCGTCAGTACGCCGGCTTCGGCACAGCAGAGGCGACGAACGAGCGCTTCCACTTCCTCCTCGCCGCCGGCCAAACCGGTCTGTCCGTCGCGTTCGACTTGCCGACGCAGATGGGCTACGACGCTGACCATCCTCGAGCCGACGGTGAGGTCGGCCGCGTAGGCGTCGCCATCTCGACCCTCGACGACATGCGACGGCTCCTCCGCAACCTGCCCCTCGAGCAGGTCACCACGTCGATGACGATCAACGCGACGGCCGCCATCCTCCTCCTCTTGTACGAGCTCGTCGGCGAGGAGCAGGGAGCCGACCCGGCACGACTCGGAGGCACGATCCAGAACGACATCCTCAAGGAGTACATCGCGCGGGGCACCTACATCTTCCCACCCCGACCCTCGATGCGGCTCATCACGGACACCTTCGCCTACTGCCAGGCCGTCTTGCCCCGATGGAACACGATCTCGATCTCTGGTTACCACATCCGCGAGGCCGGATCGAGCGCAGTGCAGGAGGTGGCTTTTACGCTCGCGAACGGCATCGCCTACGTCGAGGCCGCCATCAGCGCAGGCCTCGACGTCGATCGCTTCGCGCCCCGGCTCTCATTCTTTTGGAACGCTCACTCGAACCTGTTCGAAGAGGTCGCCAAGTTCCGTGCCGCGCGTCGACTCTGGGCTCACATCGTCCGCGAGCGCTTCGGAGCTCGCGACCCTCGTAGCTGGCTCATGCGCTTCCACACGCAGACAGCTGGCTCGGCACTCACAGCCCAGCAGCCAGAGGTCAACATCGTCCGCGTGACGCTCCAGGCCCTCGCTGCCGTCCTCGGTGGCACGCAGAGCTTGCACACGAACAGCTTCGATGAAGCGCTCGGGCTCCCGACGGCGCACGCCGCCAAGCTCGCTCTCCGAACGCAGCAGGTCTTGGCTCACGAGGTGGGCATCACCGACACCGCTGACCCCTTAGCGGGCGCGTACTACGTCGAGGCGCTGACGGACGCAATCGAGGAGAAGGCGCGCACGCTCATCGACCGTATCGATGAGCTCGGAGGGGCCGTCGCAGCCATCGAACAGCACTGGATGCAGGACGAGATCGAGCGCTCCGCCTACGAAGCGGCCAAGGCGGTCGATGAAGGTCGCACCGTCATCGTCGGCCTCAACCGCTACGTCGAGGAAGGCGAAGCACGCGCCGAGGTCTTCCCCATCGACCCTGCGTTCCAGCGGCAGCAGGCACAACGAGTACGCAGCTGGCGAGAGCAGCGCGCCGCAGAGCCGGTCGAGCGCGCGCTCGCAGAGCTCACGCGCATCGCGATCGACGGCGGCAACCTCCTCTATCCCATGAAAGACGCGCTGAGGGCCGGTGCCACGCTGGGCGAGGTCTCCGACACACTGCGTGCCGTGTTTGGCACGTACGAAGCAGGGTGAGCGATGTTGCAATTGAGCGTCATCCATTGACATTCCGCTCATTCTGTGGCACACTCGTAGCCGCACGTCCGCAGAAGGACGCTGGTACCGGGCGTGTCGTGGTGTCGTCGCGTCGTCATGGAGGATGACATGGGACGAATCAGTCCGCTGCTCACCGTCGACTACTGGCAGACCGATGGGCCTGGTTGGCCACCTCGCTCGGACGAAGTGGAGCTCCTGTGGCTCCCTCTCATCGGCCCCACCGCACTGGCGACCCTGCGTCGCCTCGACGCCTTGCTTGCCGACGGTCCGACGCTCGTGCGTCTCGACGACCTCGGTGAGAGCCTCGGCCTACGGTCGCACGCAACCGGACTGCGGTCGGTCGTTCGCGCAGTAGAGAGGCTCATCGCATTCGACCTCGCCCAGGTCCGTAGCGATGCGCGCCTCCTGGTGCGCACTCCGATTCCCCTCCTCAGCGCCCGCCAACGGCGCGCTCTGCCCCCGGGTCTACGCGAGCTTCCTCCAGACTGCCCGAGCGTGCGCGCCCTCGCACTTGCGCACCGCCGGGACGCTCGGCTGCGTCAGCTCGCCGCTACGCTCCACTCGCTCGGCGCCACGAGAGCCGAGATCGAGACGCGCCTCGCACGCCAGGGGTTCCCCCCGGGAGCCGTCGAGCGTGCTCTGACCTATTCCCCCGGCTCACACCTCACGAGCACAGCCACCGCAGCAGCGTCAAGACTCCAAAGCCCGTAGCACCCTCGCGCACCCACCCGCGGTCGGAGTCTGCACGAGCAGGTCCTGCCATGTCAATGTGAGCCCACGGAACGTCACCGACGAAGTGCTTCAGGAGGAGCGCTGCTGTGATCGCCATCGCCTTACCCGCTTTACCGACGTTCTTGAGGTCGGCAACTCTGCTCGCAAGGTGAGCCTCGTAGCGCTCAGGGAGCGGAAGCGACCACAGCGGCTCATCCTCGCGGGCGCCTGCGCGCTGCAGCTCGTCCATGAGCCCTGCCTCCGTGCCGAACAGACCAGCGACCTCGTCGCCGAGGGCGACGACGCACGCCCCCGTGAGTGTCGCTAGGTCGACGATGGAGCGAGCTCCGTCTTCAACGGCCAGGGCAAGTCCGTCCGCGAGCACGAGCCGCCCTTCCGCGTCCGTGTTGAGGACCTCGATCGTCGTCCCTGCCCTCGTCACGAGGACATCACCTGGCTTCTGCGCAGTCCCCGAGGGAAGGTTCTCGCTGAGCATCAGATAGCCTCGAACCTCTCGGCGGCACCCAAGGTCACCCAACACCGACATCGCTGCGAGAATCACACCGGCTCCCGCCATGTCTGTCTTCATGGACGCCATTCCCTCAGCCGACTTCAGGCTGAGTCCGCCGGAGTCGAAGGTGATGCCTTTGCCGACCAGCGCAACAGGGTCCCCTTGCGGGTCGGCTGGATGATAGACGAGCTTGACGACGCGCGGTTCTTCGCTGGATCCGCGCGAAACCCCGAGCAGTCCACCGAGCCGCTCCGCCTCGCAGGCCTCTCGATCCCACACGCGCACCTCAAGCCCGACGGCATCCGCGATTTGCTCAGCCTGCGCAGCGAACACTGAAGGTGTCAACCGCGAGGGGGGCTCGTTCGCGAGATCTCGCGCCAGTGCGACCGCCTCGGCCCGAGTTCTGCCCCGCTCGAGGGCGCCGTCGTGGTCATCACCCTCGACCACGACGCGCCGAGGCCAGCTCGTCCCAGGCGCGGTGTCGTGGCGGTAGCGGTCGAAGCGGTAGCTCGCCAGCAGGCACCCCAGCGCAAACTCCTCGCGAACCTCGGGCTCGTCGACCTCTATCTCGACGTCCACCTGCTCAGCGTGACGCGCGGCGGCGAGCGCCGCCACCGCGGCCCCAGCGCGCCGGGCTCCGATCGGGTCGCGCAGACGGGCTCGCAAGACCTCGACGCTCCGACCCGACTCAACGACGGTGGTCCACACGTCGTCGCTCTCAGGTGCGTCCGCAAGGCGTGCCCGCAGTCCACCCTCACCTGCGCCCGCTTCGACCACCGCCGTCAAGCCCACACGACCCTCCTCACCGCACCTCGTCGCCGACGAGCCTGTTCGGTCTCGCTCCTACCACAGCGACTCGCAGATCCTAGCCCACGCCTCTCGCTCGCTACGCCACGAAGTACTTCGCCTGAGGGTGGTGGACGATGATGGCCGTCGTGGTCTGCTCTGGGTTGAGCTGGAAGGTGTCGGTAACCGTCACGCCGA
>ML178747.1:3883-7026 GCA_004366215.1 Actinomycetota bacterium
CGCGGGGGAACCCCAGCTGGAGCGGCTGCCTCGGTACTGCTGGCGAAAGAGACCCTGGAGCGTCGGGCCGTCCTCGTCACCAAAGCCCCACTCCGCACGGATGCGAGCATGCCAGAGCTCGGCGAGCGCCTCCGTCATCTCAACGCCGAGCCCGTGGAGGTGGAGGTACTCTTCGTAGCGATTCTCTGTGAACGCGCGCTGGGCAGCCTCTGAGATCCGTGGCCCCATCGTCACCACGTGGAAGGCCGCGTAGTCGTTCTCATCACCGTCAAGTGGGCGAAAGAAGTCAGCGATGCAGAGGTAGGGCTCGCTCGCTTGGCGAGGAAATCGAAATCGACACAGCTCCGCTCGGCGCGCCTCGTCGCCGAAGATAACGAGGTCATTGCCTTCAGCCAACGCTACGTAGTAGCCGTAGACGATCTGTGGCACGAGCGTCTGCGTGACTCGGGCCCGCTCGAGCTCTCGACGGAGGCGAGCCCGGACACGCTCCTTGAACTGCGCGTCCCCTTCGCCTGCGGTCGGTCGGTAGCCCCACTGGTGACGAAACAGGGCAGTCTCATTGAGGTAGGCGACCACCTCGTCGAGGCCGACGCCTTTGACGATGCGCGAGCCGAGGAAAGGAGGGCGGAACACCGGGTTGTCCACACTCACGATCGGCGACCGCTCCCTGCGGAGGCTCTCGGAACGTCGCAACGCTCGCGGCGTGCCGACCCTCGACGCCTTGACGGTCCTGCCGTAGGCGTCGTCCTCGAGCTCTCCGCGTCGAATCCGACCGAGGCGATCGAGGATCTCAAGGCCCTCGAACGCGTCCTTGCCGTAGAACACTCGCCCTCGGTCGATCTGTCGCAGGTCTCGCTCGACGTAGGTGCGTGTCAGCGCGGCACCTCCCAGGATGACCGGCAGGTGCGACCATCCCCGCTCGTTCATCTCGACCAAGTTGTCGCGCATCACGAGGGTGGACTTGACGAGCAAGCCGCTCATGCCGAGCGCGTCGGCGCCGTACTGCTCTGCAGCAGCGAGCATCTCACTCAAGGAGACCTTGATGCCGAGGTTGATCACTCGGTACCCGTTGTTGGTCAGAATGATGTCGACGAGGTTCTTGCCGATGTCGTGCACGTCGCCTTGTACCGTCGCAAGGACCACTGTGCCTCGCTGCGACACCGCAGCCCGCTCGAGGTGTGGCTCGAGCCACGCGACGGCCTGCTTCATCGTCTCAGCAGAGGCCAGCACGAACGGCAACTGCATCTGGCCGGAGCCAAAGAGGTCACCTACCTCCGCCATCGCCGGCAAGAGCACCTCGTTGATGACGTCGAGCGCGGACACCCCCTCGTCCAGGAGTTCACGAAGGTCTTCCTCCAAGCCTCGCCGGTTCGCCTCGACGATGCGTCGGTGGAGACGCTCTCGCAGCGGGAGGGCGTCGAGCTCACCTGCCGTCGCCCGAGCAACCTCAACGCCGCTGAAGCGCTCGAGGAGGCGCTGGAGGGGATCGCCACGCTCCCGCCGGTCGAAGATCAGGTCCCGACAGATGTCCTGGACGTCGTCAGGGACGCGCGCGAGCGGAATGATCCGTGAGGGGTTCAAGATCGCCATCGTCAGCCCCGCTGCCATGCACTCGGCGAGGAACACGCTGTTGAGGGCCTCGCGAGCCGCGGTCCCGACACCAAACGACACGTTTGAGAGTCCAACCAACGTCGAGACCTCTGGCAACTCATCACGAATCCGACGGAGCGCCTCGATGGTCTCAAGAGCGTCTCGTCTCGACTCTTCAAGGCCCGTCGTGATCGGCAGCACGAGCGGATCGACGATCACGTCCGAGGGTTCAAGACCGTAGCGCTCAACGGCGATCGAGACGATGCGCTTGGCGATGCTGACCTTGCGCTCTGCAGTGCGCGCCTGCCCGTGCTCGTCGATGCACGTCGCCACCACTGCAGCGCCGAACGTCTTTGCGAGCTGCAGGAACCTGTCGAGACGAGTACCAGGCCCCTCGCCCTCCTCAAGGTTCACCGAGTTGATGACTGCCCGTCCTCCAAAGTGGCGCAGCGCCACCTCGACGACGCTTGCCTCCGTCGAGTCCACCACGATCGGCAGCGTCGAGGCGGTCGCGAGCCGCTGTGCCAGCTCCTTCATGGCCACGGTGCCGTCCTCACCGGTGTAGTCCACGCAGAGGTCGATCATGTGGGCGCCCTCGAGCACCTGATCTTGGGCCATGCGCACGCACGTCTCCCAATCCCGAGCGAGCATCGCCTCGCGGAACCGACGCGACCCGTTTGCGTTGGTCCGCTCGCCAACCGCCGTCACAGCTGACGCTTGACGCAGCTCCACCGCGTTGTAGAGCGAGGCGACCCGGGGCTCGGAGGTGACCTCCCTGCGGCGTGGCTCAAGGCCCGCGACGGCCTCGACGACCGCACGCAGGTGGTCTGGTCTCGTGCCACAGCAGCCACCGACGACCGAGACGCCGAGCTCCTCGACGAAGCGTCTGTGGGCCCTCGCGAGAGCCTCCGGCGATAGGTCGTAGTGCATGACTCCGTCGACGACTCGAGGCATCCCGGCGTTCGGGAGGCACGTGATGGGTTGACGCTGGTGCTCAGCGAGGTAGTGGAGGTGCTCCCCCATCTCATCCGGGCCGGTCGCGCAGTTGATACCGATAGCGACGGGGTCGAGCTTCTCGAGCGCCGTCAGGGCGGCACCGATCTCTGTACCAGGAAGCATCCGGCCCGTCGTCTCGATGGTGACCTGGACTTGAATCGGCACCGTGCGTCCGAGCCGACGCATCGCGCGGCGAGCGCCAAGGAACGCGGCCTTGGCCGACAGCAGGTCGTACACCGTCTCGACGAGCAGGAGGTCGACGCCTCCGTCGATGAGACCCTCCGCTTGCGTCTCGTAGGCGCGCGAGAGCTCTTCGAAGTCGATCTGCCCGAGCGAAGGTAGCTTCGTCCCAGGACCCATCGACCCAGCGACGAAACGAGGGTGGTCCGGCGTGGCAAAGCTCGCCGCGACGTCCCGGGCGAGGCGCGCAGCCTTGAGGTTCAGTTCGTACGAACGCTCGGCGATGCCGTACTCCACGAGGACTGGAGCGATCGCGCCAAACGTGTTGGTCTCGATGACATCGACGCCGACCTCGAGGAAGGACGCGTGCACCGCAG
>SIRY01000028.1 GCA_004366215.1 Actinomycetota bacterium
GGCCTCGGGCGCGTCGACGGCCGCGCGCAGGAGGGGCTCGCCTGCCTGCGACGTCACTCCGATGCCGCGCCAGCTCCGTTGACGGATCTCGCGGGCTCTCGTCGTCAGCGCCCACAGCTCCTCGACGAGCGATCGGTGGTCGAGGCAGTCGAGGTAGACCTCTCCTCGGTAGCGCACCGCCTCGACGGAGGTCGTCGTGGCGAAGAGCAGCGCGCGTACGACCGCAGCCACCTCGTCGTCGCCTCCAGCCACCGCGTCGATGAGCGTGGCGAGGTCGAGATCAGCGCTGAGCTCGTCGTCGCGAGGTCCTGAGGTGGCACGGAGGTCCACGTCGAGGTGTGGATCGAGCAGGCCCGCGCGCACGTCAGCCCTACCGGCCCGCGAAGAGGGTGGTCAGCTGGTCGAGGGTGAGCCCGTAGTGCTCGGCGAGCGCGCGCGCGTAGGCGCGGCCCTGAGCAGGGGCGCGCTCGATGCGGTGCGTGCGAACCGCCGGGTCGCGTGGATCGACCTGTGCGACCATGCTGACGACGTCGTCGCCGGCGGCGAGTTCGTCGAGGAACGTCACGATGACCGCGAGCGAGCCGCGCGCTCGAATGATGCCGACGAGGCGCTGCGACAGCTCGAGCGCGTCTGCCGCGCTCGTGGAGTTGAAGGGCTCGTTGAGGACGAACAGCGACTGAGCGGTCGCGCGCTCAACCGCGTCGTGGAGCCGTTGCAGCTCACTCGCGAGCTTGCCCAGCGCCTCGATCGGCTGCTCGGGGCGCTCGAAGTGCGTGAAGATGTGGTCGCAGAGTCGGAGCGACGCCGACTCGCCGGCCACGGCCACGCCGAGGCGCGCGAGGTAGTGGAGCTGGCCGACGGCGCGGGCGAAGGTCGTCTTGCCCCCGTCGTTGGGCCCGGTGACCACGACGATGCGCTCGTGCGCGTCGAGGTCGTAGCTCGCGGGGACGATGTCGTGTCCGGATCGTCGCAGGGCGAGCGCGAGGTCGAACGTCGCTCGCACGTGCTCCTCGCCCTCGGTGAGGCGCGGGAAGCAGAAGGCGCACCCGGTAGCAGCGAGCGGCTCGATGACCGCGGTCACCGCGAGGTAGAAGGGAAGCTCGCGGTCGAGCGTCGCGATCACAGGATCGACGAGGTCCGCGTAGGTCGCACAGAACGCGTCGAGCTCGGCGAACGGCTCGGGAAACACGTGGGCCACGAGGTCAAGGACGCCGATCGCCGCGTAGGTGTCGAGGAATCGGTACGTCGGGAGGTAGCTGCGCGTCGCCTCGCTCGAGAACCGCGCGAAGGTGCGGACGATCTCCGCACCAAGGTCATCCTCGTCGTCGAAGGCAGCGACGGTGAGGCGCTGTCCCTTGATCCAGACGCAGTACGAGAGGGCCGAGAGCGCCTCACGGACGCGGTTGACGTCCTCGCGCAGCTGGACGAAGCGCGACGAGCTCACCACCCCTCGTACGGCGTCGCGGGCGCCACGTAGCCCTCGCGAGCGCAGGTCGAGCTCGGCGAGGTCTTCGTCGAGCTGAGTGACCACCTCGACGTAGCGGGCCGCCTCGTTGAGGAAGAACCGAGCGCGGTGGAAGTGGTTGTAGCCGCCGTCGTCGTGAGCGAGCTCCTCGCGACGACGGGCCGAGGACGCGACGACGTCGGCCTCAATGAACCGCGAGAGCGCGGCGCGCACGGCACCGCTCGCGAGGTCTGCGAAGACCTCGTGACGGTAAACGATGGCGTTAGGGTCACCGAGCGGCTGGTAGAGGACCTCGGTGACGTCGTGCCCCGCCGCCTGCTGTGCGATCGCGTCGCAGATCTCGTCGAGCCCGAGGTCACGAAAGCTCGGCTCACGAGGATCGAGGGCAGGCGAGCGGCGAGCCTCTCTGTCGAGGTAGAGGACGCTGACCTCATCGCTCACGAGCTCGTCCCTCTCGCTGAGTCGGACACGGCAACCTCCCTGGTCATGCGGCTTGTGGTCCGCCACCTAGGAGCTATCAGCCAGCCGGCCAACGACGCGAGCTCCATCGCCGCTCGACACTCTAGCCGCGGTGCGCTCGAGCCTCGCTCGAGCGTGACGGTCGCCGGGGGAGCGATGGCGCGACGAGGGTGGGTAGCGGCGTGCGATCGCGTCCCTGGCTCCCTCACGCCTGCGATGGGACCGTCTCGAACGGCGCGTCGCTCTGGGTCGCGCTGTCTGGGGGTGCGGCTCGGTCGCACGGGGTCGACGGCGCGCCGGCACGCTCAGTTGTCGTAGCGCGCACTACCTCGCGTGCGAGGGCGTCGCGCGTCGTGAGCCTCGGCACGCGACGCACGTCGTGACCGGTCGGGGTGGGTCGCGCAGCGGCGTCTGAGGGTGCGGCGTCTGAGGGTGCCCGTGGGCGCTAGAGGACTCGAACCTCCGACCTCAGCCGTGTGAAGGCTGCGCTCTAACCAGCTGAGCTAAGCGCCCGTGCTCGGGGTAGCCTAGTCGCGGCTTCGAGGCGTACGCGCTCGTGCCCCTCGTGCGAGGCGGCGCAACGGTCAAGCTGACCCTCAAAGCTGCCGACGTGAACGGGCGTGGAGCACAACGCAGCGGTCGTCACGGTCGATCCGGTCGACGAGGTGGTGCACGCGAGCGCACGCGCTGCCGAGGTCGTCGCGAGCGGGCGGGGCCTCTCCATCGTCCACCAACCGATCGTCGAGCTCGATCACGGCACGATCGTCGGCTACGAGGCCCTCGCGCGCTTCGGCGAGGTTCGCGACACGCAGGCCGTCTTCGAAGGTGGACAGCTCCTCGGCCTCGGGCCCGAGCTCGAGGCGCGCGTGCTCGCGCGAGCGTTGGCTGGTTCGCGGCGGCTCGTGCGAGGGTGTCGCCTCCACGTCAACGTCTCGCCGAGCGTGCTCGGCTCGCGCCGGATCAGCGCGGTGCTCGCGGGAGCACGTCTCGAGCGGATCGTGATCGAGCTCACCGAGCACGTTCCTGCTCACGACCTGGCCGAGCTGCAGCGAGTGCTCGTCGGGCTGCGGGCGAGGGGCGCGCTCGTCGCCGTGGACGACGTCGGATCAGGCTTCAGCGGCGCAGAGCTGCTCCTTGGCCTGCGGCCGGACATCGTCAAGGTCGATCCGACGTTGGTGCGGGGCCTCGCCCTCCACGAGGGTCGCGCCGGCGTCGTCGCGACGGTGGTCGCCGCGGCGCACCGAGTCGGCGCGCGCGTGGTCGCAGAGGGCGTCGAGGATCGCACGACGCTCGAGGCCTGCGTCCGCCTCGGCGTCGACGCCGCTCAGGGCTACTGGCTCGCCAGGCCGGCGCGCGGGTTTCCCCGTGTCGACCCTGAGCGCGTCGCTGGCATCGTCCGCGCAGATCGACGGGTGCTCTTTGGGACGGCGCTCGCGAGTGCGCTCGCACCTGCGCGGTTCGTGCCTGCGCGCGAGCCACTGCGAGGTGAGGGTATCCGCGTGGGTGTCGATCCGCTCGGTCGTGCAGTGTGGGTGGCGCTCGGCTGGCGCGGACCGCTCCGTGCGCGCGAAGTGGCGGTGCGCGAGGGCTTCGAGGCCGTGCAGGCCGCGCTCAGCGCTGGAGCGGAGGCGGTCGTCCTCGTCGACGACGAGCGCCGCGCGCTCGGCGTCGTGATCGGCAAGGTAGAGGCGAGTCGGCCGTGAGCGTGTCGCGCGACGACATCGAGCTCGTCCTTGGATGCCCTCACCGACTCGAGGTACGGCTCGAGGCGATACGAGGCATCGAGACGAGTCGTCCGTTCGCGTGGGAGGGGCTCGTGCGTAACGGCGTCGGCGACTCGTGGGAGCTGTTCAGTTCGGCCGTCGCGCTCGGCCTCGACGTCAACCTCGAGCTCGTCTCGCTCGCGCGCGTGCTCGAGCAGCTCGAGCGGGCCCGAGACGGTCGCCTCGCTGTCAACCTCTCGCCCGCGGTGGTCGCGCTCGAGTCGGTGCAGCGGCTCCTCGAGCCGATCGTGGGGCGCCTCATCGTCGAGATCTCCGAGCTCGCAGGTGGGCCGTCGATGGAGGTGGTCGCGAGCGAGCTCGCGCCGCTGCGGCGACGCGGCCTACGCGTGGCCCTCGACAACGCCGGTGTCGGCTTTGCTGGCCTCGAGCGGCTCGCGCTCCTCGAGCCAGACGTCGTCAAGCTCGATCGCAGCATCGTGGCCGAGTGGCGCTCTCGCAGCGCGAGGTTCATCGCGACGCTGACGGCGACCGCCGCGCACGAGCTCGGAGCTCGGCTCGTGGTGGTCGGCGTCGAGACCCCAGCCCAGCTGTCGTGGGCTCGCGACCTCGGCGCGGACGGCTGGCAGGGGTTCGCCGCCCCTCCAGCTGCGTACCACACGAACCCTCGGGGACTGCTCGCTCGCCTCCACCGCGGGGTTCCGCCCGAGCCGCCTCGGCTCGCCATCGAGGCGGACAGTTCCTGCTCGCTCGCGCGGCGCAGGTTCCACGAGGTTGGGCTCGGCGGCCCGCCCGACGTCGCGAACGTCGTCGCAGGCGGGCTGGTCCTCGGCTGGGTCAGCTACCGTGACCTCGAGGACCTCAAGGCCGACACGGGTTGGGGGTACGCGTGGTAGGGGCGGCGCGCCGTCGACCCTGGCTGACAACGCTCGAGGAGGAGGCATGGCACACCGGTCGTCGCGGCGCCTCAGGCGGCGCCGCGCAGTCAGCGCGGTCACACTCGGCGCGCTCGTCGTCGGAGGCTCCCTCGCGTACGTAGCGCACCGGCACGCGGCGACGTCGAGGTCGGTGGCGGGCAGCAGCGGTGCCGTGAGCACGTCGGCGCGCGCGACGCCGGCCACCTGTCCACTCACCGGCTTGCCAGCCCCGGGAGGGGCGGTCCCGCAGCGTCCGGCACTCGCGATCAAGGTCGGCAACGACCCCGGTGCTCGACCGCAGAGTGGCCTCGACGCCGCCGACATGGTCTACGAAGTGCAGGCGGAGGGTGGCATCACGCGGTTCATCGCCATCTACCAGTGCAACGCTCCGACCCTCGTGGGTCCGATTCGCTCGCTGCGGTGGGTGGACTGGCACGTGCTTGGGCAGTTTGGCTCGCCGATCCTCGTCTACGCGGGAGGCATCGAGCCCGATCGCGTCGCGCTCCACGAGCAGGGGTGGCTCCACCCCGTCGACGCACTCAACTACACGGGTCCGCCGTTCGTGCGTACGACGACGCGGGTGCCGCCGGAGAACCTCTACGGCTCCCCGGCGGGCATCTGGGCGCTCGTCGGCCGGGGCCGAGCGCCGGCCCCTGTGTTTGCCTTCGCGAGCGCGGTGCCACGCGGTGGTCAGGCGATCTCGGCGGTGACCATCGCGTTCTCCGGAGTCGAGCAGCCGACGTGGACGTGGAGCCCGACGAGCGGTGTGTTCGTGCGCAGCTACGCGGGCGCCCCGGCCCTCGATGCGTCGGGGCAACCGGAGACGGCGACGAACGTCGTCATCCAGTTCGTCAACGCCGTGCCCGGGAGCTACGACGAGAGCGGACCCAACTCGCTCGGGGTGCACTCTGAGGTGATCGGCAGCGGCGCGGCGTGGGTGCTGCGCAACGGCGAGCTGTTTCGCGTCCGCTGGTCACGAGCCTCGCTCTCCTCGCCGACGGTCCTGACCACGACGGCAGGCACGGTGCTGCCCCTCGCTCCTGGCCGGAGCTGGGTAGAGGCGGTGCCCCCTACCGGGCAGGTGACGGTCGTGCCAGCGAGCTCCTCGTCCTGAGCGCCGCGCGCCGCCGACGGCTCCGAGTCAGGCCGCGGGCTCGTTCGTACCTCGGCTGTGGTCTCATGAGGAGGAGCCGTGCTCGTGGGCCGCCCGGGTCTCGATCCCGGCACCTTGGGATTAAAA
>SIRY01000029.1 GCA_004366215.1 Actinomycetota bacterium
CGTGCAGCAACCCCAGGGTGGTCGGGCACGCCGACGACGGTGACTTTGACCTCACTCGCGTCGTGCGCGATGGCGGAGACCACCGCCTGCTCCATCCCCTCCTCCTCCTCGACGACCCACGTGCCTGGTTCCCACGTAAAGCTCGAGCGAACGTGCAGCGCGACACCGAAGTTGCGCGCGAACTCCACCGACCGGAGCGCGAGGACTCTGCCCCCTGAGGCCGCGAGCTCGAGCATCTCTTCGAACGAGATGCGGCCGATCTTGCGCGCGCTCGGCACGACCCGCGGATCTGCGGTAAAGACACCAGAGACGTCGGTGTAGATCTCGCAGACCGACGCCCCGAGCCTCGCAGCGAGCGCGACCGCCGTCGTGTCAGATCCGCCTCGGCCGAGCGTCGTCACATCCCGCTCCGTCGAGACGCCCTGGAAGCCCGCGACGACGGGGACGATCCCGTCGTTGATCGCTGCAAGCACGCGGTCGGGCCGGATGTCGAGGATCTTCGCCTTGGTGTGGTCGGTGTCGGTGATGATGCCCGCCTGCGAGCCGGTGAACGACTCCGCACGCACGCCAAGGTCCGCGAGCGCGATCGCGACGAGCGCCGCTGAGATCCGCTCCCCCGCGGTGAGCAGCATGTCGAGCTCACGCGGCGGCGCACTCCCGCTCGCCACCTCTCCTGCAAGCCGGATGAGGTCGTCGGTGGTCTTGCCCATGGCCGACACCACGACGACGACCTGGTTGCCGTGGTGTAGCGTCCGGGCGACGTGGTCTGCGACCGCGCGAATCCGGTCGACGTCACCCACGGAGGTCCCGCCAAACTTCTGGACGAGGAGAGCCACGGCACTGAGAGGCTAGTGGGTGGGGACGCCTCCTCCTGAGCGACGCACTCCGACTAGCCTCGCGGACGTGCCAAGCGCGAAGCGAGCTCGGATCAAGGCCAACCAGCAGCGGCTGCGTGCAGAGCGCGCTGCGCGCGCTCGCCGCACTCGCCTCCTGCGCCGGGGCCTCGTCGTCCTCGTAGTGCTCGTCGTCCTCGTGGCGATCATCTACGAGCTCACCAAGCCTGCAGCGCAGCCCACGCGGGGCATCCTTGCGAACGGATGCCCAAGTCCACGCGGCGACGCGCCGCGTCGCACCCACTTCTCCGCCTACCCGCCAAGCTGTCTCAACCCAGCCGACACGTACCGTGCAACGGTCGTCACGACCGCGGGCACCTTCACGATGCGCCTGCTACCGGACCTTGGGCCAAAGAGCGCGAACGCCTTCTACGTCCTCAGCCTCTTCCACTTCTACGACGGCACGACGTTCTTTCGCGTCATCCCCGGCTTCGTCATCCAGGGCGGGAGCCCAACGAACCGTGACACGGGCTCGCCAGGATTCTCCTACGCAGACCGCACCCCACCAGCCGGTTCGTACCACTACGGGACCGTGGCGATGGCGAACGCAGGCACGCCAGGCACGAACGGCTCGCAGTTCTTCATCGTCTCTGGCCCAGCCGGCGAGCAGCTGCCACCGGACTACTCGATCTTTGGGCAGGTGACGAGCGGGTTCTCCGTCATTGCTCGCATCAACGCAGCGGGCTCGACCCTCAACAACGGCATCCCGCCCCACCACACCTACCGCATCCTCGCCATCCGCTGGCAGATCACTCCCCGCCGATGACGCGCCCCTCACTGGCAAGGAGGTTGAGTCCCTGTGCTGCACCGTCGCTCACGTGCGTCCTACCCGTGCCCGGCGTCCGACGGCTCGAGCCCGACGACGAGGCACTTCGACGCCGCGCCACAGTTCTGCCTCCGCGAAGGGGTTGCCTACGAAGCCCTCATCGAGACCTCGGAGGGGCCGATGCGGGTCGAGCTCTTCGCTGACCGGGCGCCAACCACGGTGAACAACTTCGTCTTCCTCGCTCGCTACCACTACTTCGACGGCGTGAGCTTCCATCGGATCATTCCAGGCTTCGTCGTCCAAGGTGGAGACCCGACCGGCACTGGTCGAGGTGGGCCCGGCTACCGCTTCCGCGACGAGCTGCCGCCGCCAGGCTCGTACCGGATCGGCTCGCTCGCGATGGCCAACGCGGGACCGAACACGAACGGCTCGCAGTTCTTCATCGTGTCTGGGCCAGCCGGCGAGCACCTGCCTCCGAGCTACAGCCTCTTTGGTCAGCTTGTCGAAGGCCTCGACACCCTTGCTCGGCTCGACGCGCTCGGCACGCCGCAGGGCAACCCGACCCGGATCCCTACCATCGACCGCGTCACCATCACTGAGCGAGCGCCTCAGGGCTAAGCTCGCCTCCGAGAAACGAGGCGAGCTGCCCAAGTTCGTCGAGCTGGAGCGGTGCGGTCCAACGCTCGAGCGCGGCCGCTACCGCGGCCTGCTGGCGTCGGCGCACCGCATCGGGGTCGTCGAGAGCCGACAGGTTGGTAGGCGCCGTCGACGAGCCACTGCGCCTCGTCGACGACGTCACGGTGACCCCCCTCGGCTGGCGCGATGACCGCGCACCCAGCGCTCATCGCCTCGAGGAAGGGCAGCCCAAAGCCCTCGCCGCGAGTCGGCAGGCAGTAGGTGTCCGCCTCGAGGTAGAGGCGCCACAGCGCCGCCTCGTCGAGGTCCTCAGGGACGATCTGGACGGCGTCGGGTGGCATCGACGATGGATCGAGGAGCGTCTCGATCCAGCTCCACACCTCACTCGCCGTCGCGCCCCGCACCTTGAGGGTGAGCAACCCCCGCCCCACGCTCGCCCGAGCGCGTGCGAAGGCCTGCACGAGCGCAGCTGGATTCTTGCGAGCGTCACCCCAGGTCAGCACGCTAAGGACGTGACCTCGCGGCTCGCGTGTCGCTCGCAACGTCGCAACGCTCGTCAGATCGAGGATCGGCTCGACACGTGGCGCGAGGACCCCGACGCGGGCTTCGTCGAGACCTGCCTCGACGAAGACGTCTCGGCACCACGACGAGTACGTCACGACGCGGTCGTAGCGCGCGAGCACCCGCACGTACTCGCGTGGCACTCCTCGTACCTCCCACGCGGTGCGAGCGACAGGCGCTGAGCCGGCCACGCCCGTCGCTAGGAACGCGAGCGGCAGGTCGTGGACGAGCACCCGTTGCGTGCCTGCCCGTGTCACCGCTTCTGTGCGCACACGGATCCCCACTCGTGCGAGCTGCGCGACGAGGTCACGGCTCGCTCGCGCAAACCCGCTCGCGGGATCGGCGACCGTCACGATCGTCGCCTCGGGTGGCGCCAGACGCTCGGCGCGCCGACTCTGGGTGGGGCGTCGCCGAAAGACCACTACGTTGTCGAGCGGCGCGAGTGGTGCGAGCGAGGTCGTCGTCTCGCCGATGACGCGGAACCCCGCGTCTTGCGCGAGGGCGACGAGCGTCTGAGGGGGGTAGGGGCGTACGTGGCTCGCGTCGAGCCAGAACACCTCAGCCATGACGCCGGGGGCGCTCGGGTTCGGCGTCTGGATCACGAGGACGCTCCCGGGCGCTAGGACGCGCGCCAGCTCGGCGAGGAGCGCCTCGGCGAGCGGTGGCGCAAGGTGCTCGATGAGGTGACCGACGAACGCCCCGTCGAACGAGCCGGTGTCGAGACGCGCGAGTACCTCCAGGGCGTCGCCCTCCTCCACCGCGAACCCCGCTCTGTGGAGCCTCGCGACGCGCTCTGGATCGACGTCGATGCCGACAGCCTCGACCCCGAGCGCAGCGAGCGCCCGCAGCATGCCGCCCTCACCGCAGCCGACGTCGACAACCCGACGTTGCGAGGCCAAGAGCGGGGCGAGGACCCGGGCGATCGCGTACTGCGTCGCTGCGTCTCCCTCGGCCACGTGCACCGCACTCGCAGGACCGACAAGCACTGGGATGCGCCCGCGGTGGAGCGCCCCGCGCCAGATGTCTGGCCGGGAGGCCGAGAGCGCTCGCAGCTGCGGGAGGACCGACCCTGACCCCGCTGACACCTCGGCGAGCTCGAGGGCACCGTGGAAGTCGCCGAGCTCGACGAGCGCGCCGACCCCTTGAGCCCCCCCGCGTGCCGCGCGCTCGATGAGCCGTGAGCTCCGATCGCTCGGCACACGGCCGGCAGCGAGCTCCGTGACGACCTGCTCACAGATCTCCGCGGCTCGGTCCCACGTCCAGAGCGACGCGCGCTGCGAAGCGCCTCTTGCGAGTTCGAGGCGGCGTTCAGGCTCGTTGAGGAGCTCTCGCACCTGGCGCGCGACCTCGTGGGTCGAGACCTCACCCGCGACAGCCGGACCGAGTGACATCCCGAGCAGCGGCGTGCGTGCCGACTCGAGCGTCCTCAGCGCCGACGCGACGAAGACGCCACAGCTCGCGTCGACGAACTCCGACGCAGGGCCGTGACCGGGAACGATGGGAACGACGCCGTGGGCCATGGCCTCGAGGATGGGTAGGCCGAACCCCTCGGCCCGGTAGGGTGCGAGCAGCACGTCGAGGGAGGTGTAGAGCTGCGACAGCTCGACGGCGTCGAGTCGGCGGCGGACGACCTCCGTTCTGGCCGCGACCCGCGGGTGCGCCGCGAGCAGCCCATCGAGCAGTGACTGGCCCGCGTAGTAGCTCTCGTGGCCCGACTCTTTGACCACGAAGCGAACGCGGTCGAGCTCCCCGTCGTCGAGGTGGTCGAGGCTCGCGACCGCAAGGTCGATCCCTTTGCGCCAAATCGCCCCACCCACGAAGCCGACTCGAAGCAGTGGCCCAATCTGCGCCGACCTCACCCGATGCGGCCCCGCGACGACACCGTTCGGGACGATCCATACCCGGCGGTGGTCTGCCCCACCCTGGAGCCAGCACTGCTTCGCGTGCTCTGAAGGCACGAGCACGCCGTCGAGCTCTCGCATGCCGGCAACCCACGCTGCGGGCACCGCACCAAACTCGAACGGCTGGACGACGAAGGCGTACTCAGCTCGCGGTCGCTCGAAGACCGGCGGCCACCACTGGCGGATCCACACCTCGGGGTTGCACGGGGGCGCGCCGATGGGCTCGAGCTGTGCAGCACGGGCGCTCTCGTTGGCACCACGCAGCGACTGGTCCCACGGACGAAGCCCGACCTCGTGCCCTCTGCGGCGCAAGGCATCAGCGAGGTGCAGGTTGACGACGCCGTACGAGTTGTCGTGGGCGGTGGTGCCTTCGATGACGATGCGCACGATGTCCTCCTCGACCGGAGCCATCGTGCCGTCAGCACCGTGGCTTGAGCTTCTCAGCCGAAGACGCGCACCACCATCGCATCTCCTTGGCCACCGCCACCGCACAGACCGACTGCGCCGAGGCCACCCCCTCGGCGGCGCAGCTCCATGACGAGCGAACCCAGAATCCGCGCTCCGGAGGCGCCGATGGGGTGTCCAAGCGCGATGGCGCCCCCGTTGACGTTGACACGGTCGTCGTCGACGGCGAGGTCGTCCATCGAAGCGAGCGCCACCGCTGCGAAGGCCTCGTTAATCTCGATGAGATCGAGGGCGTCCGTGCTCAGCCCGGCCTGCTCAGCGGCTGCACGGATCGCGCGCGACGGCTGGTGCAAGAGCGAGGCGTCAGGACCTGCGACCTGGCCGTAGCCGAGGATCTCTGCGAGCGGCGTCAAGCCACGCCGGGCCGCCTCGTGGCGGCTCATGACGACGAGCGCCGCCGCACCGTCGGAGATCTGCGAGGCATTGCCGGCCGTGATCGTTCCACCCTCTGCGAAGGCGGGGCGCAGGCGCGACAACGACTCGACCGTCGTCTCCGGTCGGATGCCCTCGTCGGCCTCGACGAGCATCGTCTCAGCCCGACGGGTCTGCACGCTGACGGGCACGATCTCCTCGGCGAGCCGACCCGCCTTCTGCGCGGCGACGGCGCGCTCATGCGAACGAGCCGCGAAGGCATCTTGGCGCTCTCGAGCAATGGGGTAGCTCGTGCGGCAGTAGTGCTCGGTCGCTGCACCCATCGCCATGTGGTCAAACGCACAGAACAGGCCGTCGTAGAGCATGGCGTCGACGAGCGCGGCGTCACCCATGCGAAGCCCGGCTCGCGCACCTGGCAGGACGTAGGGAGCCCGCGACATGGACTCCATACCTCCAGCGACCACGACGTCGTAGAGCCCGGCGCCGATGTAGAGGTCTGCGAGCAGAACGGCGTTGAGCCCAGACAGGCACACCTTGTTCACCGTCGTCGCGGGGACGTCCATCGGAATCCCCGCTGCGACCGCCGCCTGGCGAGCCGTGATCTGCCCCTGGCCCGCTTGGAGGACGTGCCCCATCATCACGTAGCCCACCTCGCCGGGGGCGAGGTGGGCACGCTCGAGGGCGCCTGCGATCGCGACCCCACCGAGCTGCATCGCGCTCAACCCACTGAGCTGCCCTTGAAACTTGCCGATCGGAGTTCGGGCATACGACACAATGACTGAACCGGGCATCGGACCTCCTTGCACCGACCTCGAGGCTGGCCCAAGCGATGAGTCTAGGACTGCCGCGACGGTGCGTCGAGTTGGGCTGCACTGACAGGACGCTCGAGGTGGAGTATCGTCAGAGCATGCCCTCGTCGCTCACCGAGGCCGTGCTTGCAGGAGCGGACCCAGCTGAGCTTGCAGCGCTGCCCGTTCCCGACCACTACCGCGCGTGCGTCATCCACGCGAGTGACTACGACCGGGTGCAGCACCTGCCCCTCGAGGCCCGCGATCCAGGCGCGACCGTGCACCTCACCGAGGTGCCAATGCCTGAGCTCGCCCCTGACGAGGTCCTCGTCGCGGTGATGGCGAGCTCGATCAACTACACGACGGTCTGGTCTGCGCTCTTTTGGCCGGTTCCGACGTTCCAGTTCCTCGCGCGCCTCGGGCGCTCGCCTCGCTCGTTCGACGCTCGCCACAACGTGCCCTACCACGTCATCGGCTCCGATGCGTCGGGCGTCGTCGTGCGCTGTGGACCCGCGGTCCGGCGTTGGCAGGTTGGCGACCGGGTCGTGGTGCACTGCAACGTCGTCGACGACGAGGATCCTTGGAGCCACGCCGACTCCATGCTCTCGAGCGACCAGCGGATCTGGGGCTACGAGACGAACTTCGGCGGCCTGGCCGAGTTCACCATCGTGCGCGCCAACCAGCTCCTCCCGAAGCCAGCGCACCTCAGCTGGGAGGAGGCGGCAGTCAATCCTCTCGCGAACGCGACCGCGTACCGGATGCTCGTCTCTCCAAACGGCGCCCAGATGCGCCAAGGCCAGGTGGTGCTCGTGTGGGGGGCGACGGGAGGCATCGGCTCCTACGGCGTCCAGTACGTCCTCAACGGCGGCGGTATCCCCGTCGGAGTCGTCTCGTCGTCTCGCAAGGCAGCCCTCCTTCGTGAGATGGGCTGCGAGTTCGTCATCGACCGATCCGAGCGCGACTACCGCTTCTGGCGTGACGACGGAGCGCCTGACGAGTCGGAGTGGCGACGCTTCGGCCGAGACATCCGCGACCTCGTCGGAGAGGACCCTGACATCGTGTTCGAGCACCCCGGACACGCGACGATGGGCGCGTCGGTCTACGTCGCCAAGCGAGGTGGCACCATCGTGACCTGTGCGGCCACGAGCGGCCACTGGATCACCTACGACAACCGTCACCTGTGGATGAAGCTCAAGACCATCAAGGGGTCGCACGTCGCTAACTACCGTGAAGCCTGGGAGGCGAACCGACTCATCGAGCGGGGACGGATTCAGCCGGCCTTGTCAACGACGTACCCACTCGACGCGATCGCCGAGGCCGTACGCACGGTGCGAGCCAACCTCCACGAGGGCAAGGTCGGAGTCCTCTGCCTCGCCCCTGACGTAGGGCTCGGCATCGAGGACCCAGCGAAACGAGCTTCCATCGGCGAGGCTGCGATTACTCGCTTCGCTCGCTTCGGCTCGAGCTCGGCGGCCGTGAACGGCGAGGCACGCGCGTGATGGTGGAACCGTCGATCGACCACGTCGGCATCGCGGTCGTGGACCTCGACGACGCCATCTCGCGGTGGCGCGCTCTCGGCGCGACGCTCGTCCACCGTGAGACCATCGAGACCGACGACGTCGACGAGGCCCTGTTGCGCGTCGGAGGGAGCTTCGTCCAGCTCGTGAGTCCGCGCTCCGCTGCATCGCCGGTCGCTCGCTTTCTCGAGCGACGCGGGCCTGGACTCCACCACGTCGGCCTCGGCGTCGCGTCGTGTCGTGAGGCACTCCGTGAGGCGGTGGAGGCCGGCT
Organism: Actinomycetota bacterium; assembly: GCA_004366215.1. Classification (GTDB taxonomy): domain Bacteria; phylum Actinomycetota; class Acidimicrobiia; order Acidimicrobiales; family Acidimicrobiaceae; genus Acidimicrobium. The sequence continues at coordinate 8,173 of SIRY01000029.1, forward strand.
TCGAGCCCATCGACGACGCGCCGCGGCCCGGCTCCCGCGGCACGACGGTAGCGTTCCTCCACCCTCGCTCGACCGGAGGCGTCCTCATCGAGCTCGTCGAGCAGCCGGGCTAGTGGCCGTGGGGCCGGCCGGGCCTGAGCTCGTGGCGCCCCTCGACCGCGCGCGCGAGCGTGACCTCGTCGACGTACTCGAGGTCACCACCGACAGGCACTCCGGTCGCAAGACGCGAGAGGCGAACGCGACCTTCGAGCACTCGCGCGAGGTACGTCGCCGTGGTCTCCCCTTCGACCGTCGGCGAGGTCGCGATGATGACCTCCTCGATCGGCTCTCGTTCGAGCCGTCGGAGCAGCGCCCCGATGGCGAGCTGCTCAGGCCCAACGCCGTCCATCGGGCTGATCGAGCCTCCAAGGACGTGGTAGGTGCCTCGGAAGCCCCGAGCTCGCTCGAAGGCCCACACGTCACGGTCGCCCTCGACGACGAGCACCACCGACGCGTCACGCTGGGGATCTTGGCACACCGGACACAGCTCAGCGTCGGCCAGCTGGCCGCAGCGCTCGCACCGACGCACGTTCTCGACGGCGCGCGCGATCGCCCCAGCAAGCCGCATCGAGACCTCAGGCCCCCGCAGTACGAGCGCGAGCGCGATGCGTTGGGCCGACTTTGGGCCGATGCCCGGCAGACGACCGAGCTCACTGATGAGCTCCTCGAGGGGGGCTGGCAGCGTGCTCACGGGAGCCGCCTCGCATCGTCAAAGACCTGACGAACGTTCGACTCAATTGCCGCCTCGCTCGAGGGCGCCGACGACGCCGCCGTGGTCGCCTGGGGAGCAGGACTCGCAGCGCGCTGGCTCGCGTCACCTCCTCGTCCTTCAGGCACAGGGAGCTCGGCACGCTCCTTTGACCCTGGCTCGACCAGAACCTCCCAGGGCTCGACCAACCCGACGTTGCGAAGCAGCGTCCCCACCTCAGCGTCTCGACGGAGGTCGTTGAGTCGCTCGGCGAGCGCCTCGTCGGGCACGAGGAGCACGATCCGGCCGTCACGGAGCGCGACTCGAGTTCGTTCGAGCACGCGGCGGGCGCGAAGTTGGGCTCGCGCCACGACGTCGTCGTACCAGCGCGCCTGGATGGAGAGCCGCAGGAGCTCTGGGCTCGCCGCCCGTCTCGACGAACCCTCCACCGCCGACCCTGCAACGCTCGCGCCGAGCTCCGCCTCCTTGGCCCCACCCGTCGCACGCCCCGATCGGAGGCGCTCGAGCCCCGCTGCACCAGGAGGCTGCGCCCCGACCCGGTGCTGCTCGCCGCTCGAAGCTCGTAGCTGCTCGTGCTCGCGCAGGCTCGGGGCTCGGGTCGGACCGGGGCGCTCGTCGCGGGACGCTGCCTGGACCTGCGCGAGGGTGTCTCGGGGGCTGGCACCCCCGGCCACGATCGCTTCGAGCCGAGCGAGGCGGGTTTCGAGGCGCTCGAGACGGTCGTCCGGAGCGAGCGCCTCACTAAGCCCAGCGAGCAGCACGACCCTCGGATCGAGCGCGTCTCGAAGCGCGCTCCCGAGCCGCCCAAGCGTCTCGAGGGGTCGCGAGAGTCGGGCAAGGTCGCCGCCCCGCGCACCCTCGCGAACGCGCGCGACGAACAGCTCGCCGAGCCTGTCGAGGACGTCGGTGAGCAGCTCCGTCGGCTCCGCCCCTGCGTCGAGCGCTTCACTCACGAGCTCAACGCTCCGCGCGAGATCTCGCGCAGCGAGCGCCTCGACGAGCGCTGCTGCGTCACTCAGGCCTCCGGTCGGCACCTCTCCAAGGGCGAGGACCTGCTCGAGCGCTGACAACGTGTCCCGCGCAGACCCTGCCCCGCGGCGGATGACCCACGCCTTCGCCTCCGGCTCGATCGCACGTCCCTCTCGC
>SIRY01000030.1 GCA_004366215.1 Actinomycetota bacterium
CCTCGGAGAGGATCGATCCGAGCGACGGGAGCGGTGCGATGTTGGCGAGCTCGTCGAGCAGCAGCCCAAGCCTCGCTGGACGACCCTGGTGTGCACGTGCGTAGTAGAGCCGACGGAGACGATCGACCAGGGCGACGACGATCGGGGCGAGGACTCGTTGGCTCGCACTCTGGGCGACGAGAACGAGCGCCGCACCCGAGCCGATGAAGCTCGAGGGTCGAAAGCGCGTCGGAGCAGGTGACTCCCCGAGCCGATACGCCGCCAGCGCGGCTTGCGCGGTCGAGAAGATCGCTGAGCGCTCACGCTCCTCCGAGCTCACGACGCCAAGCAGCCCTCGGTGGGCCCGGAGCTCACCTTGGAGCGCTAGCTCCTCGAGCGCCTCGTCGACGGTACGCAGCTCGACCCATGCGACGACGTCGTCCATCGACCCGCCCATCGCGTTGGCAGCTCGAACCAGCGGCGCGAGGAGAGCGCGGCTCCGGTCGTGCCAGTGCCGCTCGCTGCCGACAGGGGGTCCAAGCGCCGCGCCCACGAAGGCATCGACGGTGAGGACGGCCTCGGCGTAGCTGTCTGACCCGTCCACCGGGCTCCACGCGACGCGCTCGAGCCCAGCGACCTCACTGACGATTCCCTCTGGATCCCACACGAAGACTCGACGCCCAGACTCGACGAGCGGTTCGATGAGGTCCGGCTTCGTTGAGGTCACCACCACCTCTCCTGGAAAGAGCCGCGCGTTCGGCACGACGAGCCTCGTCGTCTTACCAGACCGCGGCGGCCCGAGTACGAGTAGGTGGCTGGTCCTCGCGGTGAAGACGGGGCTGCCCCGCCGCAGCCCGAGGTAGAACACCTAGCGCACGACTCCTGACGCGACGAGCGTACGAGCCAGCTCCGGCTCCACGCCGCCGACCACGAGTGCGCGGTAGGGATCTCGCCTCGGCCCCCTCACCTCGTCGTGAGCGGTGCCGGCGAAGCGAGGTGCCGGTGCCGGCTCGTCGTGTCCCTCAACGCGAACGAAGCAGCCTCGCTGTTGCAGGTGCGGCTCGTCGCCGAGCTCGTCGAGCTCGAGCACAGGGGCGACGCACGCGTCTAGGTCCGCCAAGCTTGCGAGCCAGGCGTCGCGATCGCGCGACGAGAACGCCGCCTCGAAGCGCCGGGTCAGCTCGGGCCAACGGTTCTCGTCGAGCTGCCACGCAGGATCGAGCTCACCGCGAAGGCCGAGGCCCTCCACTAAGCGCTCGAAGAACTGCGGCTCGAGCGCGCCCACCGCGATGAAGCGACCGTCGCGACAGCGGTACGTTCGGTAGAAGGGCGCCCCGCCGTCGAGCAGGTTGGCTGCTCGACCGATGCGCCACGAGCCTTTGCGCAGCAAGCCGAGCACCATCGTCTCAAAGAGCAGCACACCATCGACCATGGCGGCGTCGACGACACCGCCGCTGCCGGTTTGGACCCGATGGAGCAGCGCTGCGAGCGCCCCGACGACGGCGAGCATGCCACCGCTGCCAAAGTCCGCAAGGAGGTTCGCCGGCGGCGTCGGGGGATGGTCTGGAGTGCCCATGAGGCTCAGTGCGCCGCTCAGCGCGAGGTACGTGATGTCGTGGCCTGCGCGCTGTGCCAAGGGACCCTCCTGGCCAAAGCCGGTCACCCGAACGTAGACAACCCTCGGGTTCGCGGCGAGCACGACGTCGGGACCGAGGCCGAGCCGCTCAACCACTCCCGGGCGGAACCCCTCGAGGACGACGTCGGCAGCCGTCATGAGCTCACGCACGACCTCGGCGCCGCGCGCATCCTTGGCATCGATGCGCACGAGGTGCTTGCCACGGGCGAGCAGCTCGGCGCCTAGCCCGGCACCCACGGGGGGCTCGACCCGAACGACGCTCGCACCGAGGTCGGCGAGCACCATGCCTGCGAACGGGACCGGGCCGATCCCTCCGAACTCGAGGACCCGAACACCGCTGAGCGCCGTTACCACTGCATCTCCTCAACCACCCAGCCGATGTGATCGGCCACTCCGAGCCACTGCGCAGCTGTCCACCCATGCGCGACCCCGGCGACGAGGACGAGGCGCCCTTGCCGCAGCCGTCGCCACGTCTCGAACGCGGCACTCGGCCGCACAAGTCGATCGTCACTGCCGTGCAGAAGCAGGACAGGTATCGAGAGTCGCTCGAGCTCGTGCGCCCACTCCCTACTGCCCAGCGCCGCAGCGAGCTGGCGAAGCGCCGCGCCGACGCTGCGCTGCCGGCTAGCGTCCGGAGTCGGAGACCACTGCTCCTGAAGCACCGTCGCCGCGATCGCCGGATCCACGAGTCGCGTGAGCGACGGGGTCGAGGCGCTCGACGCCGCGATGAGCCCTCCGACGAGGTCTGGACGAGCGAGCGCAAGGTGCTGGGCAACCATCCCCCCGAGCGACACGCCGAGTACGAGGGCGCGCCTAATGCGCGCACGCTCGAAGACGAGCTCCACATCGCTCGCCATGTCTGCCAGCTCGTACGGTACCGCGACGCGCGCACCCGCCAGCAGATCGAAGAGCCGCGGTACCCCTTCGTCGTCGAGGCGCGGCGAGCGGCCAGCGTCGCGGAGATCGACACGAACGACACTGAGGCCGCGAGCGACGAGGAGGTCATCGAGTGCCGGAGGCAAGTCATCGCTCGATCCAGCGAGCCCAGGGAGGAGCACTGCCGTGCCGCGCGCTCCACCTGCGCGACGCTCCCACCACAGCTCAGCTGGCGCCACTGGCCACCTCGGCGACGACGGTCACGAGCGGGTTCATGAGCTCGCCCGGGCTCTCGAGCAGCCTGCGCAGCACAGCATCCTCGTCCTGCCGCAGGCACAGGCTGCGACGGAGCTGCGCTCGCTCGCGGTTCGCGTCGCGACTGCGCGCGGTGACGTCGTGCACGATCACCTGGGGACGCGCGCCAAGCACCCACAGCGCCTCGACGACGTCCGCCGCGCTCGGCGTCGTCGGACGCGCTCGACCCCAACGCTCCTCAAACATCGCCGCAGCGCGGTAGTGAGGGTGGTGGAGCGTCAGCTCGAGCACGACTCCCACTCGCGCAAGACGGAGAAGACCGGCGAGGTAGCTGCCAAGTTCAGGCACGTTGTAGACGACGTGGTGCGAGGTGACGACGTCCGCCGGGTCGAGCTCATCGAGGAGCACCTGTAGGCGACCAACCCGAGTCTCGACGAGCAGCGTCGGGTGGGATCGTGCCTCTGCGAGCAGCGCCGCCAGCATCGCAGGGTTCTCGTCGATCGCAAGGACACGCTGGAGCTCCCCCGCGACCGGCCAGAACGCAGCGCCGACTCCCGAGCCGACGTCAATGAGACTCCGCTCGTGCCCTCGCAACACGAGGCGTCTCGTCGCCAGGTGAGAGGGCGACAGCGGGGCATGGGGGTCTGGCGCGAAGGCCGCCGGGTCGAGCTGCCACGGGGGGTCGATGCCCTCGCGACTCGCGACGTCGGAGGGGACGGACCAGGCCGCGAGCGCACGCCGCCACCGATCCTCGATCCGGTCGAGTTGGCTCACGCCTCATCCTCTCGATCGCTCGTCTCGCCACCACCGAGGAGCTGAGCCTTGGCTCGCGCAAACTCCTCGTCTGAGAGGCGATGCGCGGCGTGGAGGAGCGACAGCTGCGTGAGCTGCGCGACGAGGTCGGGCCGAGGCGAGCGAGTCGAGGCATCAGCACTCGGCCGATCCTGGGCATCGAGCGTCAGTCGTGAGAGCTCCTGACGCACACGCTCAGGGGCTGGGATGAACGTCACGAGTTCCTCCCCCTTGGCGTTCCCCGACTCGATCCGGACCCTCCCGAAGTTGAGCAGCCTCCCCAGGATCCCCTGCTCGGTGCGAACGTCGTTGACGTGCTTGAGCGGTATCTCGTTCGTCCGCCGTGCGAGCACACCCCGCGAGAACACCACGCGGCGATCAGTGAGGACGAGCACCTCAAAGTACCACCGTGCCGCCCCGACAAGGATCCAGACGACCGAGCTCAGTACGATGATGAGCGCGACGGCGTTCAAGATCGGCAGCGAGCCAAGCTGGGTGAGCAGCCCAGCAACGACACACCCCACCGCACCGCCCCCACTCGCGCCAAGGAGTCGCCACCAGTGAGGATGCACGACGAGGACGGCACGTTCGTCTGGGTCGAGGAGATCTGCGACGCGCCGATCGGTGAGGGGCCGAAGCCCACCTAGCCCGGTCGTCAGGACGCTCCTGCTCACGGTCGCTACCTTACCGAGCCAACTCCGCCGCGCGTCCCAGCGCTGGGTCGGCCTCTCGGCCAACCCTCAGGCCAGCTTCGCAGCGATCGACGACGCGGAACGCAGCACACTTCCGTCTGCTCCATCGGTGAGGGTGCGATACGTCGGTCGCTCAAGCGCCTCGCGGATGTCGTAGTCGAGCTGCTGGGCGAAGGGCACTCGGGGCTCGACGAAGAGGTAGTGCGACAGGCTTCCGGGAATGGTGTTGATCTCATTGACGTAGCACTCCCCAGACAGGGAGCATAGGAAGTCCACCCGCATGACCCCACGCGCTCCGACGAGGTGCGCGACGCGCCTGGCCATCTCTTGAAGCTGCGCTTGCACGTCGGGTGAGATGTGCGCAGGGAGCTCTCGAGGCGCGGTGGCCATGCCTCCGATCGGCCGATACTTGTCGTTGTAGGTGAGGATCGGTTCCCCGCTACCTGACCGCAACGGCCGTTCGATCGCCGACAACGTCACCTCGGGGTAGGTACGAACCGCAATCTGAAGGTCGAACAGATCCGGTCGGTACGGCTCGACGACAGCCCCGTGGCGCAGGTGTTCACTTCGCGCCGATCGCTGCCGAACGAGCTCGAGATCCTCGACCACCTCGATACCAATGGAGGAGCCGCCGTAGCGAGGCTTGAGAATGTAGGGTCCCCCGAAGGTCACCGACGCTGGATCGGTCCTCGGCAGCGTCGCGATGCCGGCAAGCCCCATGAGGCCCGTGAAGGCGAGCTTGTCCATGCCGAGCGCTGCGGTGCGCGCCGACGGCCCGGTGTAGCGTAGCCCAGCGACGTCCAGAGCGCCCTGGAGCGTTCCGTCCTCCCCAGGTCCGCCGTGGCAGCAGTTGACGAGGACGTCAAGCTCGACGACCTCGCTGCGCGGTCGGAGGACTCCGCGCCGCTGCACGAAGCCCCCTCCAGGCGTAGCCACGAGGTCGAGTGCGGATGCACCAGCAGGCACGCCGTCCGCGAAAGCGCTCGCCTCCAACTCGCGCGGCACCGAGAAGAACCGCCCCTCCTTAGACCAGTAGATCGCGACGAGGTCGCGATGACCACCTTCATCGAGCGCGCGCAGCGCCTGCAGGCCGGTGAGGATGGAGATGTCGTGCTCTGGGCTTGGGCCACCAAAGATCACGCCGATCCGCTCGCTCACCGGTTGGCCTCCCTCCCTCGCTCGACTCCCTCACGCGTCCTCGCGTCGACTCAAGGGTAGTGATCTGGCAAGTCGTTCTCGTAGAGCACAACGTCGCCGGACTCGAGCGTCTCGCGAACCCACGCGACCGCCCGCTCCCGGCTCGGCGCCCAGCGTAGCTCCTGGAGGGTCGCCCCCGACTCTTGGCCGCCTTCTTCAGCGCCTGCCTCGAGCGCCCGACGGTTGGTACGACCTACCACGACGATGTGCGTCGCAACCTGCGCTGCAGCCTTGGCGAACTTGAAGTTCTCGAGGTACTGCCGGTGACCGAGCTCAATCATCCCAGGTGTGACGAGCACGCGACGCCCACCGTTGCCGCCGCGAGCCGCGAGCGCATCGAGCGCCCGTCGCGCACCGACGGGATTGGAGTTGTAGGTGTCGTCGAGCACCTCGACACCCGAGGTCGGCGCGACGCCAGTCACGAGACGGTTCGGGGCCGGCTTGATGCGGCCGAGCCGCTCGACGATGTCCTCAGGATCGACCCCGAGCTCGAGAGCAACTGCGACCGCGCAGGCGAGGTTACCGGGAACCACGTCGGGCAGGCTCGCTCGAGCAAGCTTGCGCCCGCTGCGGTAGATCACGAGCTCACCTTCGTCGTTGGGCTTCACGGCGACGTCTGCCTCAAGGTGCACTGCCGAGACCCGTACGACGCGACGAGAACCCTCCTGCTCGAGCGCGTTCGCGGCGAGCGCGAGCCTTGGGTAGTCGACGTTGAGGACGACGACACGTGCGGTCTCGACGATTTCGAGCTTGGCGCGCACGATGGCGGCTTCGGAGCCGAGTCGCTCGAGGTGCACCGGTCCGATCGCGGTGATGACGCTGATCTCCGGCCGCGTCCACGAGACCAACTCAGCGATCTCCCCGGGGCCGAACATACCCATCTCGGCGACGAAGACCTCGACGTCACTCGTCATGTGCTCGTTGATCGCGCGGGCCAGCCCGCCGCGGTTGTTGTACGAGGCCGGCGTCACGAGGGTGCGGTACGTGCCCTCGAGAAGAGCACCCACGTAGCCCTTCGTCGTCGTCTTTCCGAAGGACCCGGTGATGCCGACGACCCGGGGGCGCACGCGGCGCAGCATGGAGGCAGCCTCGTCGACGTAGCGCTGCATGAGGCGGCGCTCGATGGGCGCCGTGATCCGCAGCGCAAGCTCAACGAGGAGCGGCGAAGCCCATCCCGCGAGCACCGCTGCTCCGTAGGGAGCACCGACCACGAGCCCGAGAGCGGTCACGACGAGGTCGAGAGCGACGACGACCGCGAGCACACGGCGGAGCCGCCACGTGAGCGCAAGCGGTCCCGTCCGTCCCCGAAGCCCGAGACCGAGCGGCGCAACGATCGACGCAGCCGCTGCCGCCGCGCCGGCGAGGAGGTGCGGGATGTGCGGAAGGTGAGGGGCGAGGGCCGAGACAGCGCCGAAGAACCCCACGATCTCGATGACGACGCTCGCTGGAGAGTCCCGAAGCCACAGCCGACCGATGACCCAGAGGCGCCCCGGCAGGTAGTGCTCCCGCTGGGCCACCCGAAGCCACCGAACCGCGCCCACCCACGACACGAGGGCGAACACGACCGCAAGGACGTCGAGCGCGCTACTCATAGGCGTCCTCACAGCGCGTCGCCACGCCAATTCGCTGCATGAGCCGCTCGAGGGCGTGCTCGATCGCCTGAGGAGCCTCTCGAGGAACGTCGTGACCGACGCCGCCTAGGACCTCGAGCGACGCCCTCGGCACCCGCTCTGCGACCCGCTTGGCCAGCTCAACCGGGCACACCGGATCGACCTCACCCCAGAGGAGCTCGATCGGCACGTGAGCACGCTCGAGCGCGTCGATGTGCTGCTCATTGACCGTTCGCACGAGCACCTCGCGCATCACGCCGCTGGCTGCACGATAGTCGGCAGAGCCCCAACGCTGACGGGCCCACTCGAGTGCGGCCTGCGGCACGAGACCGATCCGGCGAAGCGCTCGAACCGTCCGGTAACCTACCGCAGCTCGTCCCCCGGGAGGGCGCAGAATGGGGCTCGAGACGATCAGCACGCCTTCGAGCGCGTCATCCTTCGTGGCGAGCCCCGCAAACTCGGCCGCGACGCGACCGCCGAAGGAGTGTCCTACGAGCACGAGGCTCTCCGCGCCTACCCGCCGCCGCACCCGCCGAAGCGGTTCCTGCAGCATGAGTGCGTATCCGCGAGCGCCGACAGGCTGGAGCGGGGCGGTCGAGCGGCCAAAACCAGGCAGGTCGAACGCGACCGCAGCATGGTCACCCTGGCCAAGCAGTCCGACGAAGTCAGCGAGCGATCGGCCCCAGCCATGCAAGTACGCCACGAGCGGGCTCGTGCCGTGTCGGTACCGCGCTGCGAGCTCCTGGCCGTGGAGTTCTTCGACGATCGAGTAGACGACTCCGAGCCGGTCGTGCCCGGCCGACTCACGCGCGCTCACTCGGCTCCGTGCTCCTCCTCGATCGCGGTCGCGGCTTCGTGCACACCTGGATCGGCGTCGCCTGGGAGCCCTTGCGACTGAGTTCGAAACAGCTCCTCCTCAACGAGGTGTGCCCGACACCAGGATGCGTGGCCGTGCACAGCGTCGCCCCCACATTCGTCGCAGCGCACGAGCGGCGCAGCGAGCCCTCGCTTCGCTCTTCGAGCCTCCTCATATCGGCGATGACGACCTTTCTTCACGCGCCACTCCCGCTCTCTTCCCGCCTCGATCCGTCCGGACCACCGGCCACCGTCTCCGCCCGCGAACCGCGCTGGAGGCTCTGCTCAGGCAAGCGCCGACAGCAAGTCTACTGCGACCGCGTCGATCCTCGCTGCGACGACGCGCGACGGTGCCACGTAGACTGAGGCTACAAGCCGCAATGGCCGACGGGGAGGTTCCGACGTGGATCACCACCACGGCTTTAACCCCAACGAGGTGATCGACCGATTCCGGCAGCGTGCTGAGGCGGTGCGACATCGTGCTCTCCCTCCAGTCGAAGGGCCCGAGCGTCGACGGTTCATCGAGCAGGCAGAGCTCGACTTCTTCGACTTCTCGCTGCTTGCTGACGCGACGGCTCACCTCGAAGAGGGCATCTTGACCTTTACGATCGATCTCCGTCCTCGTCCTGACGAGCGCCTGGCGTCGGACGAGAACGCGTGACAACGGTGCGCTGAGTCACCGTTGGAGGAGGACGCGTGCTCTACAGCGAGGAGAACTCGCTCTTTGATCACCTTCTCGACCACGCTTCGATGGATCGGCTCGACGAGGAGCGACACGGCTCATCACCGCGAAGCGTCGCAGTCGCCCGAGCCGTCGCGATCAGCGGCCTCGGCCTCGTGGCGCTCAGTGCCCTCGAGGTCCTCACCGCTTTTGACCTTCGGATCGCGCTGGCGTGGCACATCATCCTCGGGGTCGTGCTCATCCCCCTGCTCGTGCTCAAGCTCGCGCTCGCCGCGTGGCGCTTCATATCTTTCTACCGCGCGAGCCCTGCTGGCCACGTGCGCAGTGCGCCGTGGCTCCCGCTTCGGCTCCTCGCTCCCATCCTCGTCGTCCTCACGGTGCTCGTCATCCTCTCAGGTCTCGAACTCACCCTCGCTGGTCCGAGCTCCTTCTCCGACACGTTCCTCGCGCCGGCACACTTTCTTCTCGCTGCTCTCTGGCTCGTCGTCCTATTCATCCACACGGTTGCCTACGCGCGCAGGTCGACGCGTAGCACGATCGGCGATGTCCGGCGTGCCGTCCGGGGTCATCGAGGAGCCGCGCTGCGCATCGCGGCGGTGGTAGCGGCGCTCGCGAGCGGAGCACTGCTCGGAGTCGCGGTCCTACCGCAAGCGCGGACCTGGCAGCACGCCATGACCGTCGGGACTCGGCTCGCTGCGATCGCCGATCGGCGGCCGATGCC